>CBIHQF010000265.1:0-6085 GCA_966211665.1 uncultured Pseudomonas sp.
AAGCCGTGGAACACGCCATTGCGTAACCCCATCATCAAGCTTCTGGCACTGGCTGTGCTCTGTTTTTTACCGCTATTTGGCGCTGCGCAGCTGCAAACGGGATTCGTCTGGGTGCTGCTGGCTTACCCATTGGCCAGTCTGATCAGCTTCATGCAGTACTGGCAGGACAAGGCAAATGCACTGCGCGGCAGCCGGCGAACCCCGGAAAATGCCCTGCATTTGCTCGAGCTGCTCGGCGGCTGGCCTGGCGCCCTGGTGGCGCAGCAGTGTTTTCGCCACAAGACCCGCAAAGTGTTTTATCAGCTAGTGTTCTGGGCGATTGTCGTGGCGCACGAGGCCGCGTGGGTTGCCTGGTTGTTGCTCGACGGCGCTTTTCTGGGCGAGCCATTAGGTCGATATCTGCCGCTCTGAGCGCGATGGTGCGATTCTTCGAGCGCCGCGATGGCGCTCGAGTCAAACCGGCTGTTCCCAGTCCTTGAACCCCCGGTCGATATGCTCGATCCAGGCGCGCACGGCCGGCAGCATGCCGCGTCTGTGGGTATACACCGCCTGTAGATGGCCCGGTGGCAGCGTCCAGTCCGGCAGCAGGCGGACCAGGCGTCCGTCCAGCAGCTCTTCATGACAGTAGGGCGCGGGCAGCATGCTGAAGCCCAGGCCGGCCAGTGCGGCGCGCTTGCGTACGGCAAAGTCCTCGATAGCCAGGCGTGGCTGCAAAATGGCTTCGCGCACCTGTCCGCCGCTGTCCTGGAAACGCAGGTGAATTTTCCGATCGGCTTCCAGTGCGCCCATCGCCGGTAATTTATGCAGGTCCTCGAGGGTGTCGATAGTTCGTCCCTCGAGCAGCGCCGGGGCCGCCACCAGATAGGCTTGGGCCGGCAGCAGGCGACGGCTGATCAGGCTAGGGTCTTCGTCCTCGGCACTGCGCACGCGCAAGGCCACGTCGATGCCCTCGTTGAGCAGATCGACCCGCCGGTTGGTCTGGATCAGTTCCAACTGCACCTTGGGGTAGGCGGCGAGAAAGCTGACCACCAGCTCCGGGAGCAGGGCGATGCCGCCCGGCGCACTCACGCGCAAACGCCCGCGCGGCTCGCTGGTCAGGCTGGCGACGGTTTCTTCGGCTTGTTCGGCTTCCAGCAGCATGGCCTGGCAATGGCGTAGATAACGCTCACCGACATCGGTGAGCGCCAGTTTGCGCGTGGTGCGTTGCAGCAGGCGTGCACCCAGGCGGTTTTCCAGCTCGGCGATGCGTCGCGACAGGCGTGATTTGGGAATCCCGAGCAGACGGCCGGCCGCCGCGAAGCCGCCGGCTTCCACCACTTTGGCGAAGTAGAACAGGTCGTTGAGGTCATGCATGGCTTGTCGTCCTATCAGTGGGACAAACTATCGCATTTATGCCGACTAATCGGCTATTGGTTTCATGGGTAGCATCTCCAGCATCTTGATCGCCCTTATCCCGGAGAACGTTATGAACGTACTGCACCTCGATTCCAGCATTCTTGGCGACTCGTCCGCCTCCCGCCAACTCAGCCGCGCCGTGGTCGATGCCTGGCAGGCCGCCTCGCCTGCTATCAAGGTGAGCTACCGTGACCTCGCCAGCGATGCGCTGAGCCATCTGTCCGCCGCCAGTCTGGTCGCCGGCGGTACACCGGCCGAATTGCGCGATGCGGCGCAAAAGCACGAAGTCGAGCTGGCCGAAGCCACCCTCAATGAATTCCTGGCGGCCGATGCCATCGTCATAGGCGCGCCCATGTACAACTTCACCGTGCCGACTCAGCTCAAAGCCTGGATCGACCGTGTCGCCGTCGCCGGCAAAACCTTCGCCTACGACGAAAACGGCCCGAAAGGTCTGGCTGGCGGCAAGAAAGTGGTGATCGTCTCCACCGCCGGCGGCATTCACGCCGGTCAGGCCAGCGGTCAGGCTCACGAGGCTTATCTGGAACTGGTACTGCGTTTTCTCGGCATCACCGACATCGAAGTCGTCCGTGCCGAAGGCCTGGCCTATGGCGAAGAGCCGCGCGCCAATGCACTCAGAGGTGCCCAGGCGCAGATCGACGAGTTGTTCGCCGCGGCCTGATCGCACAGCGCAAAAAACAAAGCCCGCTGAGTCAGCGGGCTTTGTTCGTTACACAGTAGCGTTTCAGACGAAAATGCCCTGGCTGCGCAGGTAGTCGTCGTAGGTGCCGCTGAAGTCGGTCACGCCATTCTCGGAGAGTTCGATGATGCGCGTGGCCAGGGAGCCGACGAACTCGCGGTCGTGGCTGACGAAGATCAGCGTGCCCGGGTAGTTTTCCAGGGCCAGGTTGAGCGCTTCGATGGACTCCATGTCGAGGTGGTTGGTCGGTTCGTCCATCACCAGCACGTTGGGCTTCTGCAGGATCAGCTTGCCGAACAGCATGCGGCCTTGCTCGCCACCAGAGATGACCTTCACCGACTTGAGAATCTCGTCGTTGGAAAACAGCATGCGGCCGAGGGTGCCGCGCACCAGTTGCTCGCCGCCCTGGGTCCACTGGCCCATCCAGTCGAACAGGTTGCAGTCGTCTTCGAAGTCGTGGGCGTGGTCCTGGGCGTAGTAGCCGACTTCCGCGCTTTCGGTCCATTTGACGCTGCCGGTGTCCGGGGTCAGCTCGCCCACCAGCGTGCGCAGCAGGGTGGTTTTGCCGATGCCGTTGGGGCCGATGATCGCCACGCGCTCGCCGGCTTCCACGGTGAAGCTGAAGTTCTTGAACAGGGTCTTGCCGTCGAAGCCCTTGGACATGTGCTCCACGGTCACCGCTTGGCGATGCAACTTCTTGGTCTGCTCGAAGCGGATGAAGGGGCTGACCCGGCTGGACGGCTTGACCTCGGCCAGCTGAATCTTGTCGATCTGCTTGGCGCGCGACGTGGCCTGCTTGGCTTTCGAGGCGTTGGCCGAGAAGCGGCTGACGAAGCTTTGCAGCTCGGCGATCTGCGCCTTCTTCTTGGCGTTGTCCGACAGCAGCTGCTCGCGCGATTGGGTCGCGGCGGTCATGTATTCGTCGTAGTTGCCGGGGAACAGGCGCAGCTCGCCGTAATCCAGGTCCGCCATGTGCGTGCACACGCTGTTGAGGAAGTGGCGGTCGTGGGAAATGATGATCATGGTGCTGTTACGCGCCGTGAGGATGTTTTCCAGCCAGCGGATGGTGTTGATGTCCAGGTGGTTGGTCGGTTCGTCCAGCAGCAGCACGTCCGGATCGGAGAACAGCGCCTGGGCCAGCAGCACGCGCAGCTTCCAGCCGGGGGCGACTTCGCTCATCGGACCGAAATGTTGTTCCAGCGGAATCCCCAGGCCCAGCAGCAGCTCGCCGGCACGGGACTCGGCGGTATAGCCGTCCATCTCGGCGAACTCGCCTTCGAGCTCGCCCACCTTCATGCCGTCCTCTTCGCTCATCTCCGCCAGGGAGTAGATGCGGTCGCGCTCGGCCTTGACCTTCCACAGCTCCTCATGGCCCATGATCACGGTATCGATCACGTTGAAATCTTCGTAGGCGAACTGATCCTGGCGCAGTTTGCCCAGGCGCACATTCGGCTCCAGCATCACCTGACCGCCGCTCGGCTCCAGATCGTCGCCGAGGATTTTCATAAAGGTCGACTTGCCGCAGCCGTTGGCGCCGATCAGGCCGTAGCGGTTGCCGTTGCCGAACTTCACGGAAACGTTCTCGAACAGGGGTTTGGCCCCGAATTGCATGGTGATGTTAGCGGTGGAGATCACGAATCTTTGTCCAGTTAAGCGGGCGCACGTGCGCGAAAGGGGCGCGATTGTAGCGGTTTACGGCCGCGAAGGGCAGCGGCTGAGACGGGTGGGGTATTCCGGGTTGGCGGCTATTTACAGCAACAAGCCCAATTTCAGGCGCTTGGGCAGCTTGCCGACCACCAGTTGGTGGGAGCGGGTCAGTAGCTCTTTGAGCTCTGCATCGCTCAGGGGGTAGGGCGCGGCCATGCTGACCCAGCGCGCGCGGGCCAGGTAAGGCGCGGGGCGAATGCCCGGACGGTCGCAAAAGCCGAGGAACAGTTCGTCGTCGACCTTGAAGGCCAGATCGTTGTGGGTGCTCAGGTGGAAGAGGGCGAACATCTTCTTTTCGGCCACCGAAAACACCCGCACACCGCCCCATTTGATGTCTTCGCGGGCGCCCGGCAGGCTCAGGCAGAAAGCGGCGACTTGATCGGCGGTCATGGCATCCCTCATTCGCGGTAAAAAACCTGCACCAGATGATAACCAAACTGGCTTTTCACCGGGCCGTGCACTTCGCGCACCGGTTTCTTGAAAATCACCTGGTCGATGGCTCGCACCATTTGCCCCGGCCGCACTTCGCCCAGGTCGCCGCCTTTTTTGCCTGAGGGGCAGGTGGAGTATTTGCGCGCCAGCACATCGAAGGCTTCGCCGGCGGCGATGCGCTTTTTCAGGGCGGTGGCCTCCGCTTCGGTCTTGACCAGGATGTGGCGGGCCATTGCCTTTGCCATGACGGGTTCCTCAATTTCTTCGAGCCGTTATTGTGCCAGCAATCGCTACGCCAGCAGAATGGCGTCAGTGTTTTGCCGACCTCAATAAACGGTAATACGGCCGATCTTGGCCTAACGTAATAATTCCACCACGACGGATCTGCTCGCCATGGAACTCTCCGCAATGCTGAAAATCCTGTCCAGTCAGGATGGTTCGGACCTTTACCTGTCCACCGGCGCGCCACCCTGCGCCAAGTTCAACGGTGTGCTCAAGGCGCTCAGCGCCGAGCCTTTGAAGGCGGGAGAGGTGGCCGAAATCGCGGCCTCGGTGATGGATAGCGCTCAGCGCGAAGAGTTCGAGCGCGAGCTGGAGATGAACCTGGCGATTTCGCTGCCCAGCGTCGGGCGTTTTCGCATCAATATTTTCAAACAACGCAACGAAGTCTCGATAGTTGCGCGCAACATCAAAATGGACATTCCCAAGTTCGAGGACCTGAAGCTGCCCGAAGTGTTGCTCAAAACCATCATGGAGAAACGCGGCCTGGTGCTGTTCGTCGGTGGCACCGGCTCGGGCAAGTCGACTTCGTTGGCGGCGTTGATCGACTACCGCAACCGCAACAGCGGCGGCCATATCATCACCATCGAAGACCCGGTGGAATACGTGCACAAGCATAAGAAGTCGATCATCAACCAGCGTGAGGTGGGCGTGGATACCCGTAGTTTCCACGCCGCGCTGAAAAATACCCTGCGCCAGGCGCCGGACGTGATCCTCATCGGCGAGATCCGCGACCGCGAGACCATGGAGCATGCCCTGGCGTTCGCCGATACCGGCCACCTGGCGATCTCCACCTTGCACGCGAACAATGCCAACCAGGCGCTGGACCGCATCATAAATTTCTTTCCCGAAGAGCGTCGCCCGCAGTTGCTCAACGACCTGGGCAACAACCTCAAGGCGTTCGTCTCCCAACGACTGGTGAAAACCGTCGATGGCAAGCGCCGCGCCGCGGTGGAGGTGCTGCTGGGCACACCGACCATTCGCGATCTGATCAAACGCAGCGATTTCGGCGATATCAAGGAAGTCATGGAGAAGTCGAAAAACCTCGGCATGCAGACCTTCGACCTGGCGCTGATCGATCTGGTGAACGAGGGCGTCATCGACGAAGAGGAGGCGGTGAAGAACGCCGACTCGGCTAACAATGTGCGGCTCAAACTCAAGCTGCACCGCGAAGATTCATCCGCGCCCAGCGCCGCATCTGGCTCGGCGACCGCAACTCCAGCCCCGGCCAAGGCTCCGGTTGGCGGCAGTTTCGGCCTGGAGCTTACGCTCGAAGACCTCGAAGAAGAGACGCCGCCCGAAGAGAATCCGGGCCGTCCGAATTTCTAAGCGATTTCGCCGTGCCGCCCGGCCAACTAGCCGGCCGGGCGCTCGCCGATATATTCGAAGAAGCGAAACAGATAGCCATCGGGGTCGCTGACGAAGAAGTAGGGTCTGTTGCCGTTTCAGCGCAAGCCGCGTTGCCGCGAAAAATCTCGCCAGGCTAGGCGTAGGACGCCGGTAATGGACTAGCCGTCCGCGTTGTTCCCTTGCCAAGTCCTACAACAACGCATGGCGAGATTTTCCGCGCAACCC
>CBIHQF010000266.1:0-6078 GCA_966211665.1 uncultured Pseudomonas sp.
GATAGAAGGCGTCAGCGAGGTCAAGCTCGGCGTCGACTGCCTTTGGAGCCGACCGGGGGCCGACGGCCAGCATTGCTGGGCCGGCTTCCATATCATCGACCTGGCGGAAGACCAGGCCGCGGCGCTGCAGGTGCTGCTCGATCATCTATAAGACAGGTTCTCGAGTCGGCGCCCGCTAGACAGCATGCTAGACCGAGCAGCGCTTGGCGGGTTAGCTGGCATCCAAACTCCACCGCTGATTGCAAACCCTGCGCGGCCAACTAACCCACCCTTCTACAAAACCACCGGCAACAAAAAACACCCCGACCGACGTATGCCGTATCGGGGTGTTTTTCGTAACGACCTCAGACGAAGACGATTTCGTCGCCTTCGACTTTGCCCACGATGCTGCTGCCTGGAGCGAACTTGCCGGCCAGGATCAGCTGCGCCAAGGGGTTTTCGATCCAACGCTGAATCGCCCGCTTGAGCGGCCGCGCGCCGTAGACCGGGTCGTAACCGACGGCAATCAACTTATCCAGGGCCTCGTCGCTCAACTCCAGGCTCAACTCGCGCTCGGCCAGACGCTGGCGCAAACGCTGCAATTGGATCTGCGCGATGCCGGCGATCTGCTCGCGGGCCAAGGGCTCGAAGATCACCACCTCGTCGATACGGTTGATGAATTCCGGGCGGAAATGGCTGCCGACCGCATCCATAACCGCCGCCCGCTGCGCTTCCTGGTCACCGACCAGCTCCTGGATCTGTATAGAGCCAAGGTTGGAGGTCATCACCAACACGGTGTTCTTGAAGTCCACCGTACGCCCGTGACTGTCGGTCAGACGACCGTCTTCCAGCACCTGCAACAGCACGTTGAACACATCCGGGTGGGCTTTTTCCACCTCATCCAAGAGAATCACCGAGTAGGGCTTGCGGCGCACCGCCTCGGTCAGGTAACCGCCTTCCTCATAGCCGACATAGCCCGGCGGCGCGCCGATCAGGCGGGCCACCGAGTGTTTCTCCATGAACTCGGACATATCGATGCGCACCAGCGCCTCCTCGGTATCGAAGAGAAACTCGGCCAGGGCCTTGCACAGTTCGGTCTTACCGACCCCGGTGGGGCCGAGAAACAGGAAGGAGCCGCTCGGCCGATTCGGGTCGGCGAGCCCGGCGCGCGAACGGCGCACGGCGTTGGCCACGGCAACCACCGCCTCGTTCTGCCCGATCACACGCTGGTGCAGCAGATCCTCCATCTTCAACAGCTTGTCGCGCTCGCCTTCGAGCATCTTCGACACGGGGATGCCGGTCCATTTGGACACCACCTCGGCGATCTCCTCCTCGGTGACCTTGCTGCGCAGCAGTTGGTTCTCGGTTTTGCCGTGCTGGTCGACCATCTGCAAGCTGCGTTCGAGATCCGGAATGATGCCGTACTGCAGCTCGGCCATACGATTGAGATCGCCTTTGCGCCGCGCCGCCTCCAGCTCCTGGCGGGCCTGCTCGATCTTCTCTTGGATCTGCGCCGAGCCCTGCACCTCGGCCTTTTCCGACTTCCAGACATCTTCCAGATCGGCGTATTCGCGCTCGAGCCGGGCAATATCCTCGTTGAGTTTGGCCAGGCGCTTGATCGCCGCTTCGTCATCCTCTTTCTTCAGCGCCTGGGCCTCGACCTTGAGCTGAATCATGCGCCGCTCGAGGCGGTCGAGCACTTCAGGCTTGGAGTCGATCTCCATGCGGATACGGCTGGCCGCTTCGTCGATCAGGTCGATAGCCTTGTCCGGCAATTGGCGGTCGGTAATGTAGCGATGGCTGAGCTTGGCCGCGGCGATGATCGCGCCGTCGGTGATCGCCACCTTGTGGTGCACTTCGTAGCGCTCCTTGAGGCCGCGCAGAATGGCAATGGTGTCCTCTTCGCTCGGCTCGTCGACCAGCACCTTCTGGAAACGCCGCTCCAGCGCCGCGTCCTTCTCGATGTATTGGCGGTATTCGTTGAGCGTGGTGGCGCCGACGCAATGCAGCTCGCCCCGCGCCAGCGACGGCTTGAGCATGTTCCCCGCATCCATGGCGCCCTCGGCCTTGCCGGCGCCGACCATGGTGTGCAGCTCGTCGATAAACAGGATGATCCGCCCTTCCTGCTTGGACAGCTCGTTGAGCACGGCCTTGAGGCGCTCCTCGAACTCGCCGCGGAACTTGGCGCCGGCGATCAACGCGCCCATATCCAGGGACAACAAGCGCTTCTCCTTGAGGCCATCGGGTACTTCGCCGTTGACGATGCGCTGTGCCAGGCCCTCGGCGATGGCGGTCTTGCCCACGCCTGGTTCGCCGATCAGCACCGGGTTGTTCTTGGTGCGGCGCTGCAATACCTGGATGGTGCGGCGGATTTCATCGTCGCGGCCGATCACCGGATCGAGCTTGCCTTCCTCGGCGCGCTTGGTCAGGTCGATGGTGTATTTGTCCAGGGCCTGGCGGGCTTCCTCGACATTCGGGTCGTTCACCGCTTCGCCGCCGCGCAGGTTGCTCACGGCGTTTTCCAGGGCTTTCTTGCTCACGCCCTGGCCAAGCAGCAATTTGCCCAGCTTGGTGTTCTCGTCCATCGCGGCGAGCAACACCAGCTCGCTGGAAATGAACTGATCGCCCTTCTGCTGCGACAGGCGGTCGGCCTGATTGAGCAGGCGCGCCAAGTCCTGGGACAGATTGACGTCGCCGGTCGGGCTCTGGATTTTCGGCAGATGATCGAGCTCTTTGCTCAGCGCCTTGCGCAGGCTGTTGATGTCGAAGCCGACCTGCATCAGCAGCGGCTTGATCGAACCGCCCTGCTGCTCGAGCAACGCCTGCATCAGGTGCAGCGGCTCGATGGCGGAATGATCCATGCCGACCGCCAGGGATTGGGCGTCAGACAGGGCGAGTTGCAATTTACTGGTTAAACGGTCGATTCGCATTGCGTCATCCTTCCTTTAGAGCAGGCCGGTACCGACTAGCGCTTAAATGAACGCACCAACAAAAAGCCTGCGAGATGAAGACTAGATGAGGCTGATTGTGCGGCTTTCAAGTCGGACGGCGTTGATGCAGATCATGCCGCCCGTCTATTGACGACGACCTGAATCGACTAGCTAAGCCAGATCAGGCTGGCGAAGCGTCCGGTTCGCGCTGCGCGGCGGTAGGAGTAAAAGCGTGGATCCGTGTAGGTGCAGAAACCGCCGCCATGGACCGCGACGACCCCGCGCGCGGCCAGGCGGATGCGCGCCAACTCATAGATATCCGCCATATAGCGGCCGGGGTTGACGCTGGCGCTGAAGGCTTGCGCCGCCTGAGCATGTTGATTGACAAAGGCTTCGCGCACCTCGGCGCCGACTTCGAACGCCTGCGGGCCGATCGCCGGGCCGAGCCAGACCAGGGTGTCTTCGGGCGCAATCGCCAGCGCATCCAGGGTCGCTTCCAGCACGCCCGCCGCCAGCCCGCGCCAACCGGCATGGGCGGCGGCCACGCGACTGCCCGTGCGGTCGCAAAACAACGCGGGCAGGCAGTCGGCGGTCATCACCGTGCAGGCGATACCGGTCGTCGCCGTCCAGCTGGCATCGGCCTCGGCCACCGTCTCGGGCGCCGCTTCCACCACATCGATCCCGTGCACCTGTTGCAACCAAGCCGGCTTGCAGCAGAGCTGGCTGACCAGCCGTTGGCGATTGTTCGCCACCGCAACGGGATCGTCGTCGACATGGGTGCCGAGATTCAGGCTATCGAAGGGCGCGACGCTGACGCCGCCTGTGCGCGTGGTGACGCAGGCCTTGACCCGCGCCGGCGCGGGCCAATCGGGGACGATCCAGTCATGCGTCCGCTCCTTCACCCGATAAAAGCCTCGCGATCCTGGCGCAGCAGCGTCAACAACCAGACGAAATCGTCCGGTAGCGGCGATTGCCACTTCATGCGCTGCCCGGTGATCGGGTGATCGAGTTCGAGAAAACGCGCGTGCAGGGCCTGGCGCGGGAACTCCTTGAGGCTTTGCACCATGGTCTGGCTGGCGGCGGGCGGAATACGAAAACGCCCGCTGTAGACGGGGTCGCCGACCAGCGGATAACCGATATGGCTCATGTGCACGCGGATCTGGTGGGTCCGCCCGGTCTCCAGTTTGACCCGTGCGTGGGTGTGCGAACGGAAGCGCTCCAGCACCCGGTAGTGGCTGACCGCGGGTTTACCGCCGTCGCTGACCGCCATGCGCTGACGCTGCGACGAACTGCGGCCGATCGGCGCATTGATCTTGCCGCCCGAGGTGATCACGCCGATCACGATGCACTCGTAAATGCGGCTGACCGTGCGCTTTTGCAGCTGATCGACCAGACGGGTCTGCGCTTCGATGGTCTTGGCCACCACCATCAGCCCGGTGGTGTCCTTGTCCAAACGGTGGACGATGCCGGCGCGCGGCACGTTGACGATATCCGGCACATGGTGCAGCAGCGCGTTGAGCAGGGTGCCGTCGGCGTGCCCGGCGGCCGGATGCACGACCAGTCCGGCGGGCTTGTCGATCACCAGGATTTGTTCGTCTTCGTAGACGACATTCAGGGCGATATCCTGGGCGACCCATTCGCCCTGGGCTTCCTGTTCGGCCTTCAGCGCCAGTATCGCGCCACCATGGACGATGTCGCGCGGACGCACGACTTCGCCGTCGACGGTCAACAAACCTTCCTTGATCCAGGCGGACAGACGCGAACGCGAATGCTCGGCGAACAGCTGCGCGGCGACTTGATCGAGGCGTTGACCGCCCATATCGGACGGCACCTCGGCGTTCAGTTCAATGGTCTGGGTATTAATAGAAGACATGCTCGGCAACGGCGGGGACCAGGGTCGGTGATGGGCAAGGAAAGATCGACAGGCCCTACTTTTGGTTTCGGCTACGCGCTGTGGTTAAATACGGCGTCTTTGCCCCAGGGGTACCGGGGCGCTCATCATAACAGGACGGCTTTGCTCAAGACAGCCGCCGTCACAGGGACGCAAGCCGCCATGCAAGTGAGACACCTGCTGCTGATCGCCATCCTCGCCCTCACCGCCGCCTGCTCGTCGAACGAAGTGCTCGACGAGAACCTCAGCGAGACGGAGCTGTACCAGCAGGCGCAGAGCGATCTGGACAACAAGAGCTACACCAGCGCCATCACCAAGTTGAAAGCCCTGGAGTCGCGCTACCCGTTCGGCCGCTATGCCGAGCAGGCCCAACTGGAACTGATTTTCGCCTATTACAAGAACGTCGAGCCGGAAGCCGCGCGCTCCGCGGCAGAGCGTTTCATCCGCCTGCACCCGCAGCACCCCAGTGTGGATTACGCCTACTACCTGAAGGGCCTGGCCTCCTTCGACCAGGACCGCGGCCTGATCGCCCGCTTCGTCCCGCTGGACATGACCAAGCGCGACCCGGGCGCCGCCCGCGACTCCTATAACGAGTTCGCCCAACTGACCAGCCGCTACCCGAACAGCCGCTACGCGCCTGACGCCAAGCAGCGCATGATCTACCTACGCAACCTGCTGGCGGCCTATGAAATCCATGCCGGCTACTATTACCTGAGCCGTCAGGCCTATGTGGCCGCCGCCAATCGCGGTCGCTACGTGGTGGAAAACTTCCAGGAAACCCCGGCGGTCGCCGACGGTCTGGCCCTGATGACCGAGGCCTACCAGCGCTTGACCCTAGACGAACTGGCCGCCACCAGCCTGGAAACCCTGAAGCTCAATTACCCGGATCATCCGACCCTGGTAGACGGCCAGTTCGTACCGCGCGAGGAAGAAGCCGACAACCGTTCCTGGCTGGCCAAAGTCACCCTCGGTCTGATCGAAACCGACACGCCTTTGCCGCCGGGCGAAACCCGCGCCAGCCAGGACGTGATCCGTCAATACGAAGAGGCCGAAGAGCAGATCCCCGACGAGCTCAAGCCGCAGAGCCAGGACGAGGCGGATGAAGCCGATGAGGCGAGCAGCGACAGCCAGGACAACGACCGCTCCTGGTTCAGCTACATGACCTTCGGCCTGTTCGACTAAGCGATCGTCGCGCAAACACAGGGAGACCTTAAGGTCTCCCTTTTTTATGGTTCATCGCATTTTTGTGGGGAAGGTGGGCTTGACACCGGACTGGCA
>CBIHQF010000267.1:0-6072 GCA_966211665.1 uncultured Pseudomonas sp.
GGCGCGCTGCCCGCCTGCCGGGGTTGCGCCGGCTCATGGGGGGCTGCGGCAAGCTGGCCGCGCACGCCGATGGAGAACATCGGCTGGGCCAGGCGTTCGCCGCTGGTGAACAGGTGCGCCAAGTCGATGGCGCCGCCGTCCGGGGCGCTGATCACGCCGCGTTCCACCAGGTTCTGCAGTTCGCGGATATTGCCGGGGAAGTCGTAGCCCAGCAGGGTGTCGGCGGTGCGCGGGGTGAAGCCGCTGAGTTGCCTGCCGTGGCGCTGGGTGAAGCGCTGCAGGAAGTGGGTCATCAGCAGCGGAATGTCCTCCTTGCGTTCGCGTAGCGGCGGCAGATGGATCGGGAATACGTTGAGGCGGAAGAACAGATCCTCGCGGAATTCGCCGCGCTGGGCAGCGGCGCGCAGGTCGACGTTGGTCGCGGCGACCACCCGCACATCGACTTTCAGCGTGCGGCTGCCGCCGACCCGCTCGATCTCGCCTTCCTGCAGGGCGCGCAGCAGCTTGCCCTGGGCGACCAGGCTGAGGGTGGCGATCTCGTCGAGGAACAGGGTGCCGCCATCGGCGCGTTCGAAGCGCCCGGCGCGCGACTGGGTGGCGCCGGTGAAGGCGCCGCGCTCGACGCCGAACAGCTCGGATTCCATCAGGTTTTCCGGGATCGCCGCGCAGTTGATCGCGACGAAAGGCGCCTCGGCGCGCGGGCTGATGCGGTGCAGCATGCGTGCGAACATTTCCTTGCCGACCCCGGATTCGCCGGTGAACAGCACGGTCGCCTGGGTCGGTGCGACCCGCCGTAACATATGGCAGGCGGCATTGAAGGCCGAGGAGATACCGACCATCTCGCCGTCCTGCGCCGGTGCCGGCTCAGCTTGCAGATTGCTCGGCAAAGCGCCCTTGTCGGCGCTTTTTGCGCTGGTTTTGCGCGCGGCCGTGCTACCGCCGCTGCCGACGAAGGGTTCGGCGTTGAGGTCTGCCAGATCCTCCTCGGCATCGTCCCATTCCTCCGCGGGCTTGCCGATCAGCCGGCAGATGTTGGAGCCGGTCGAGCGGCATTCGACCTCGCGGTAGAGGATCAAGCGCCCGACCATCGCGGAGGTGTACCCGGTGGCGTAACCGGTCTGCATCCAGCAGGCCGGCTCGGTGCCGATGCCGTACTGGGCGATATGTTCGTCGTCCTCGCTGGAGTGGTGCCAGAGGAACTCGCCGTAATAGGTGCCCAGGTTCATGTCGAATTCGAAGTGCACCGGTTCGACCTTCACCGCGCCTTCCAGCGCATGGATGATCGGCCCGGCGGCGAAAACCGCCAGGGTGTCGGCCTCGGGGAAGCGTTCCCTGACCAGAGCCGCATCCCGCGCGCCGCAGTGATAGCCGGTGCGCAGCATGATGCCGCGGGCGCGGGGCAGGCCCATGCTTTCGATCAGCTCGCGGCGCAGTGCGCCGAGGCCGCTGCTGTGCATCAGCAGCATGCGCGCACCGTTGAGCCAGATGCGCCCGTCGCCGGGGCTGAACAGCAGGGCTTCGGTCAAATCCTGAAGGGTCGGCGCGGCGCCGGGCGGCAACTGCTCGCTGGCGCCGCGGGTGGAGGATTTCTGTGCGCCGCGGGTGAGTTCGGCCAGGGAAATCAACTTATCTGCCATCGGAAATCCCTAATCGGATTAATCATATTCCGCATAGTGCAGGATGATTTTGCTGAAATCATTACTTTTTTAAGGCGACTTTAGTCTTGCTCCACAAGCTGGTTTTCCTATGATCTTCCGCAAATGCGCAAGCTAGAGGGGTTTCTGCCCGACGGTCGGCACATGGCATATCGATTGCTAGAACTAGTTACCGACTTTAACTAATTCGGCAATAACAACATGGCTTGGCTGTCACCGCCCTTGCGACAGCAGCACAAGCACGACTGAATCGGGAAACCCGCATGAAGCTGACCAACAAGACGATAGCCGTGACCGGGGTCTCCTCGGGTATCGGCGCCGAAACCGCCAGAACCCTGCGTGCCCATGGCGCCACCGTCATAGGCGTGGACCGCAACGAACCCAGCCTGACTCTGGATGGTTTCGTCCAGGCCGACCTGAGTCATCCCGATGCCATCGACGCCGCCATGCAGCAGCTGCCGGCGCAGATCGACGGTCTGTGCAATATAGCCGGTGTGCCCGGCACCGCCGAGCCGCAGCTGGTGGCGCGGGTCAACTACCTGGGCCTGCGCCATCTGAGCGAAGCCGTGCTGCCGCGCATCCGCGCGGGCGGGGCGATCGTCAACGTTTCCTCGGTGCTCGGCGCCGAATGGCCGCAGCGCCTGGAACTGCACCGCGCCCTCGGCCTGGTCAGCGGTTTCGCCGCGGGCGAAGCCTGGCTCAGCGACAACCCGGTGCCGGACCAGACCTGCTACCAGTACTTCAAGGAAGCGCTGATCGTCTGGACCCAGATCCAGGCGCAGCCCTGGTTCATGCGCACTTCGGTGCGGATGAATTGCGTGGCGCCGGGCCCGGTGTTCACCCCCATCCTCAACGACTTCGTGACCATGCTCGGCGCCGAGCGTTTGCAGGCCGACGCCCACCGCATGAAGCGCCCGGCCTATGCCGACGAAATCGCTTCGGTGATCGCCTTCCTCTGCGCCGACGAGTCGCGCTGGATCAACGGCGTGAACATCGCGGTGGATGGCGGCCTGGCCTCGACCTACCTCTGATCGATTTATCGGGTGGGCTCACCTGCTCCTCCCTTCGCCCTCGGGGAAGGGCGGCGCAAAGCGCCGGATGGGAGGCCGGCGGCGGGCCTTGAAGACAACGGCAACTGAATCTGGGGGGAGCGAACAGCCGGAGCCAGTCCACTGTATCGAACAAACCATCACGCTTCGGCGGCCATGTGGCCGACGGGCAGTTTCGATAATAAGAACAATGAGGAAAGCCATGAACAACCACAGAGGTCTTGCCACTTTCACCCGCGCCGCACTGGCCACCGCCATCTGCGCCGCGCTGCCCCTATCGAGCGCCAGTGCGATGCAGTTCGACCTGGGCGACTCGCAATGGCGCGCACGCTGGGACAACACCATCAAATACAGCATGGCCTACCGCCTGCACGGGCAGGACAGCGCCATCACCGACTCGCCGACCGCCGGCGGGCTCTATCCGAATATCCAGAGCCAGGGCGACAACAACTTCGACCGCGGCCTGGTATCCAACCGCCTGGACGTATTCTCCGAGTTCGACCTGAGCACCCAGAACTACGGCCTGCGCGTCAGTGGCGCGGCCTGGTACGACGATATCTACAACCAGGACACCGACAGCGACCTGCAGGAAGACTTCCTCGACGACACCCGCGACCTGCACGGGCGCGACGCCGAGATCCTCGATGCCTTCGTGTTCGTGCGCGGCGCTGTCGGCGAATCGAGTCAGGGCACCCTGCGGCTCGGTCGCCACAGCCTGATCTACGGCGAAAGCCTGTTCTATGGCGGCAACGGCATCGCCAACGCCCAGGGCCCGAGCGATATCGTCAAACTGCTGAGCGTGCCGGGCACTCAATTCAAGGAGATTCTGCGGCCGGTCAATCAAGTGTCCGGACAGTTGCAGATCAACCCGCAGCTGTCGGTCGGCGCCTACTACCAGTTCGAGTGGGAACGCTCCAACCTGCCCGGCGCCGGCAGCTACCTGAGCGATGTCGACGCCATTGGCGAGGGCTCCGGTTCCTTGTTCACGGTGTTCGGCAGCGAAACCCGGCATGGCAAGGATATCGAAGCCAAGGACTCGGGGCAGGGCGGCTTGCAGGTGCGCTACAAGCCGGAAGGTACCGAGTTGGAACTCGGTTTCTACGCCGCGCAATATCACGACAAGGCGCCCAGCGGTCTGTATCTGGATGTGCCGTCCCTGGCCACCTACCGCCAGGTATTCGCCGAAGACATCAAAACCGTCGGCGCCAGCTTCTCCACGGCATCCGGCCCGTTCAATTTCGCCGGCGAAGCCTCGTTGCGCTGGAACGCGCCGCTGGTCAGCAACCTGCAAGTGGTGGCGCCCGGCATGGCCGCGGACAACAGCGACGACGCGCTCTACGCCAAGGGCAAGACCGCGCACATCAACCTCTCGACCATCTACTTGCTGTCGCCCAGCGATCTCTGGGACGGCGGTTCGGTGATCGCCGAGCTGGCCTGGAACCGAACCCTCAGCGTGACCGACAACCGCGCCGCGCTGGACTCCAACACCACCCGCGACGCCACGGCGCTGCGCATCCTGGCCGAGCCGGCGTACTTCCAGGTGGCCGACGGCCTCGACCTGAGCGTGCCGGTGGGTTTGGGCGTGGTGCTCGACGGGCGTTCCTCGGCGGTGAGCAAGGCCGGTTTCGGCAACAGCCACGCCGGCGACTGGAGCATCGGGCTCAAAGCCACCTACCTGCAGCGTTGGGACTTCGGCATCAACTACGTGAACTTCTTCGGCAAGAAGGGCGCCGGGCTACGTGAGGACGGTGACTTCAGCTACGAGCAGTCGTTGGCCGACCGCGACTTCGTCTCCGTTTACGTGAAAACCACATTCTGATTGCTAAGCCCAATTCTAATAAAAGGATTCATTCGCCATGCAAAGCAAATTTTCGTTGCATCTGTCTGTCCTGACGATTGCCCTGATGGGTAGCTGTTTCGCCCACGCGGCGGTCTCCCCGGAACAAGCCGCGCGGCTCAATGGCGACCTCACGCCCCTGGGCGGCGAGCGCGCCGGCAACGCCGACGGCACCATCCCGGAATGGACCGGTGGCTACACCGAGGCTCCGGCCGGTTACCAGAGCGGCGACAAGCGCGCCGACCCCTTCGCCGCCGACAAGCCGCTGTTCTCGGTCAACGCGAGCAATATGGCGCAGTACGCCGATCAACTGGCCGAGGGTACGCAGGCGCTGCTGAAGAAGTACCCGGACTATCGCCTGGACGTCTATCCGACCCATCGAAGCGCCGCGGCGCCGCAGTGGGTGTACGACAACACCCTGCAGAACGCCACCCGCGCCACCCTCGACGAAGCCACCGAGAAAGTCAGCGGCGCCTATGGCGGGATTCCCTTCCCACTGCCGCAGAACGGCGCCGAGGTGTTATGGAACTATCGCCTGTCCTGGCAGGGCGCCGACACCTTCTACGTGCCGTTCGACACCTGGCTGATGACCGCTGGCGGCAAGAAGATCCAGGCCACCCGCGCGCGTTTCTGGTACCAGCATCCCTACTACTTCAAGGAGGGCAGCCTGGAGACCTTTGGCGGTAAACACCTGATCGGCAAGCTGGCCACCGAGCAGCCGTCGTCCAAGGCCGGCGAAGGCCTGATGACTCACTGGGACATGGATCCGGGCAAGAGAGCCGCCTGGCAGTACCTGGTCGGTCAGCGCCGCGTGCGTCGTGCGCCGAATATCGCCTACGACACCCCGGACTTCGTCACCTCCGGCGTCGGTTTCTTCGATGAGGCGTTCATGATCTTCGGCCCGACCGACCGCCATGACCTAAAGCTGGTCGGCAAGAAGGAACTGTTGGTGCCTTACAACAACAACCGCGCCGCCGCGGCGAGCAGCGACGAGTTGGTCAAACCGGGCTTCCTCAACCCCGATCTGGTGCGCTGGGAGAAGCACCGCGTTTGGGTAGTCGAGGCCACGCTCAAGGCGGGCAAACGCCATGTGGTGCCCAAGCGCACCTACTACGTCGACGAGGACTCCTGGCAGGTGCTGCTGCTCGACGGTTACGACGCGCAGGGCAAGCTGGGCCGGCACAACTACTCGCTGACCCTGCTCGCGCCGGAAATGCCGGTGCTGACCGCCAACGTCATGTGGGGCAGTTACAACCTGGAGACCGGCGCCTACTTCCTCAATGCCGCGGCCAACGACCTCAAGGTGCAGTACCAGGCCTATCCGCGTCCGTCGCCGTCGTTCTTCACCCCTGACGCCATGGCCAGCGACAGCATGCGCTGATTGACCTGCTGAGGGCTTGCTCCGCGCGCCTATGCCTTGGTGTCGGCGCGCGGCCAGGCCCTCATCCGGCGCTTCGCGCCACCTTCTCCCAGAGGGAGAAGGGAGTAAGGAAGTCGTCGCTACGCGACTTTCAGTTTCTTTCGCAGTGGT
>CBIHQF010000268.1:0-6064 GCA_966211665.1 uncultured Pseudomonas sp.
CCGGCGCCCGCGACCTGAAAGCCCGCCGGCATGGTGTCGGTGAAGCTGACATTGGTGATATCGCCGGCGGCGAAACTGTTGGTCAGGTGAATCAGAAAGCCGTCGGTATCGCCGACGAACTTGGGATCGGTGAAGCCCGACGCACGGGTCTTGCTCACCCCGAGGTCCGCGCTGGCCGCAAGCGGCAGCAGACTCAGGCCCACCCATAAGCTCCCCACCAACACCTGTAACAGGCGATTCCTGCGAACAGAACCTGGCACCACGACGCTCCCCTGCGGTTTCGCAGTGCGCCTGTCGTATATCCCTGGCTACGCTGTCTTCACATCCCTAGCGAGGACCGCACCATCAGCGGGCCAAGGGCCGTGACATGCCACTCTCTCGTTATAGACGTACAGCGCCCTGCGGCCGACAAGCTCACTGACATCGAATAAAGGGCGGCAGGGTGCTGACAGGAGGAAACAGCGACAAGACTGCAAAATGGGAACCAGCGTTGCACTGGGACAAACAGTCGTCCGCGCAAAAAAAGCAGGGCGCCATCAGGAAAATGCCTCCATCTCCCCGGAGCGTCTAGTGCAAAGCCACTTAATGCAGCTGTACAGCCCTCGAACCGAGCTTTGCCGAAGCGGATGGAATTGCCGGGAAACACAGGGCGCGAATGCGCTGGATTCCGACGAATGACCGGGAACTACCAGCGCGTGCGCAGGGTCATGCCGACGCTGCGGGGGTCTCCGGTCAATACCCCGTAGTCACCGGCGCCGAGCCGGGCATAGACCGCGGTGATGTAGTCCTCGTCGAACAGATTGCGCGCCCACAGTTCGGCCTCCCAGCGCCTGTCGCCGCGACGCAGACCGAGACGCAGGTTGGTCAACCCATAGGACGATTGATAGCTGCCGGGCCCGCCCTCGAGCGTGCCGTAGTAGCCGCTGCGGAACTGGTAGTCGAGGCCGCTGAACAACTCCAGAGCGTGCTCCAGCGGGTAGCGATAGCCGACCCCGGCGCTGGCGCTCCATTCCGGCGCGTTGAACAGACGCTTACCGCCCAGGTCGCACGACCACTGCGCGCTGGCCGGCGAACAGGGGGCATTGGCGAAGTCGCGGTAACGCGCATCGCTCCAGGCGATACCCAGGCTCAGGTCGACCCGCTCGCTGGCACGCAGCAGGGCATCCAGCTCGATGCCGCGCAAGCGCACCTTGCCGACATTGATCAGGTTGTCGCGGATCGGCGGGGCGAACTCATTGACCGGCGGACGGTTGGTCAACGCCTGGTAATCCTCGACATCGGCCTGGTACAGGGCCAGATCGAGCATGCCCCGACCGTTCCAGAAACCACTCTTGAGGCCGACCTCGAGCGAGCTGACCCGCTCCGCCTCGAAGGTCGGCTCGACATTCGGGCCGACCACATCGAGGTTGATCCCACCGGCCTTGTAACCACGCGACCAACTGGCATAGCCGAGCAGGTCGTCGCGGAGCCGATAGCTGAGCGCCAGTTGCCCGGAGAGATTGCTCTCCTCGATCGCATCGCGCCGGTAATACTCGCCGCCGAGTGCGGTGCTGCGCAGCAGGTTGCCGCCAATCTGCGAGACCAGATCCGGCCCGAGCGGCGCCAAGCCCGAGACGCTGCGCGACAACCATGCCTGCTTGCGTTCGCGGGTGTAGCGCAGCCCCGGGGTGATCGCCAGGCGCTCCGTGGCATGCCAGGTGAGCTGGCCGAACACCGCGCGACTGTCGCTACGCTGCTCGCCGTCGAAGCGCTGTTGCCCGCCGTCGAGCAACGACGCCGGAATCATCGCGGGGGTGATGTGTAACTGTTCGATTTCCGGTCTATCGCCCAGGAAGTAAGCCGCCGCGTCCTCGCCGAAGCGCACGCCCACTGCCCGGTTCAGATGCTGCCGCAGGTAGTAGAGGCCCACCACGTAGTCGAGGTGTTCGTTGGGCGAATCGGCCAGGCGCAGCTCCTGGCTGAACTGGTGCTGATCGAGGCGTACCGTCGCGTCGTCGACGATGGACAGCGCCATGCCGTCGCCATCCTGGCTGGCGTCATAGGTCCAGTCGCGATAACCGCTGATGCTGGTCAGGGTGGCGCCGCTGTCCAGCAGCCAGTTCAGCTCCAGCGTGGCGCCGGTCTGCAGGGTCTTTACGGCGTTCGGCTGATCCTGCTGCATACGGCGGGCATAGGGGTCTATCGGCAACTGGCGGTAACCGACGAAAGCGGAGCGCTCGAGGGTCGCCTGGCTGTAATGGCTGGCAGTGAAGACGTTGCTCTGCTCGTCCTGCCAGGCGTACTCGCCGATCAGGCGCGCGCTGAACGCCTCGCTCGGCGTCCACAGCAACTGGCCGCGCAGGCCCTGGCGATTTTGGTCGCGCAGCTCGCCGCCGTCGTAGCGGTTGTCGATCAGGCCGTCGCGCTCGACGTCATAGCCGGTCAGACGTCCGGCCAGCACGCCGTCGATCAGCGGGCCTGAAAGCGTACCGCGATACTGACGCAACCCCTTTTCGCCGACCGATACCTCGCCACCGCCCTCCGACGCGAAGGTCGGCGCGCGGCTGCTGACGTTGATCGCGCCGGCCGTGGTGTTCTTGCCGTACAAAGTGCCCTGGGGCCCACGCAACACCTCGACGCGCTCGACATCGACCAGATCGACGAGCGACATGCCCTGGCGTCCCAGATATACCCCATCGAGGAACACCCCGACGCTGCCGTCGATGCCATCGTTGTAGGAACTCGAGCCGAGCCCGCGGATGCCGTAGCTGGTATAGCGCGGGCTGGGCACCGACACCAGCAGGCTCGGTACCCGCTGCTGCAGTTCCTCGGTGCGGTAGATACCGGCATCGTTCAAGCGCTCGCCGGCGAGTACGTTCATGGCAATCGGCACCGTCTGCGCGCGCTCCTCGCGGCGGCGCGCAGTGACCGTCATATCCTCGAGCATCAGGGCCGAGTCGAGGCGGGGTAGCACCTCTTCAGCGGCGGGATATTCTTCCGCATGCGCCCCGCCCAGGCAGGACAGACACACGATGCAGAGCGGGTAGCCATAGCGGACCACCCCGGGCTCAATCTTCCAGGACACGGCAAACCTCTGGGAGCGAACCGGCAGCCGCCGGGCGCGTGGATTCGGGAGCCAAGCGCTCGATGGTCGAGAGCAATTCGGCGGCATCGGACGGTTTGAGCAGAACGGCATCGAAATTCAGGTCGGCCGGATAGGCGGCCGGCCGCAACGCCGGCGCGGAGGAATACAGCAGCACGGGCAGGGCGGGCCAACGCTCGCGCACGACGGCGAGCAGCGCCCAGCCATCCATCCCCGGCATCGCCTGATCGCTGATCAGCAGGTCGTAGACCTCATTGCGCAGAGCCTCCACGGCCTGCCCGGCATCGCTCGCCGCAGTAACGTCGAAGCCGTAGCCGCCGAGGAGATCGCTCAGCCACTCGCGATTCTGCTCGACATCGTCGACCAGCAGGATCTGCCTGCCGACACCGCTGACCTGCACGTCCTGACTCTGCGTGAACGAGATGTCGAGGTCTTCCTCCCGCGCGCGGGCGAATTCCACCTCGAAGCTGAAGCGGGCGCCACGCGACTGCGACTCGTCCAGCGACAGCCTGCTATCCATCTGCTGCAGCAGTCCACTGACGATGGACAGCCCCAGGCCACTACCGGAATAACGCTCCGCTTCACGTCCACGCCAGAACGGTTGCAACAGCTGCTTGCGCTCGTCGGCGGGAATCCCGATACCGGTGTCGCTGACGCTGAAACGCAGGCGCGCCGAGGCGACGTCGCTGGCCAGACAGTGCACCTCGAACAGCACCTGGCCATCGCGGGTGAACTTGGCGGCATTCGCCAACAGGTTGATCAGCACCTGGCGCAAACGCCGGAAATCGGCCTGCACCAGCGTCGGCAAGCCTGGATCGAGGCGGCACTCGAACCTGTTGTTCTGCTGCGCCGCGAGGAAGCCAGCCTCTTCTTCTATCTCGCGCAGAAACCCATACAGGTAACCGGGCGCGAGGATGATCTCGAGTTGCTGCAGCTCGCTGCGCGAGAACTCCAGCAACTCGTCGATCAGCTCCAGTTGCTGGCGGGCATTGCGTTCGATCTTGCGGGAGTAATCCTGTACCGCCCCGGACGACAACAGGCGCGCGTAGTCGACGATGCTCACCAGCGGCGAGCGCAGGTCGTGGCTGATCCGCGCCATCAGCAAGCTGCGTGCCCGCAGGGACTCGCGCAACTGTCGGGTGCGCGTGGCCACCGTGCTTTCCAGGCGCTCGTGTTCGGCCTTCTGCTGGTTATCGAGATCGGCGAGCGCACGCCGTTCCCGGGAGCGGATGCGCCCGACCTCCATAACCAGCGTGCAGGCCAGCAACAGCAGGCCGGGCAGGGTCGAGGCCAGGCTCAGCTTGTCATCCGCGGTCTGCCAGGGCACACCCGCCACGGCCAGCAGGCGCATCAGGCCTGCCAGCATGAACAGACCGCAGACCAGGTATACCAACCAGCTGTAGTCGAACCGACGCCGCCAGCCCGCGAGAAAAGTGGCGGGTATCAGCAGGTAGGCGAACAGGACGAACTCATCCTTCAGCGCTCGCCCCTGCACGTTGTCGACCAGCATCCACAGGTAGCAGGCGGACACGGCGAGTATGAACAGGTTGTAGGCCTGGCCCCAGCGCGGCGGCAGTTGGCGCACCTGCAGCAGAACGCGAATGTAGGCGAAAAACAGACAGTACTGCACCAGGCCCAGCAGCCAGAACAGCTCGTGCGACCAGGGCAGTAACGAAGGAAAGTGAACCAGGTAACCATTCACCACGCTGACCAGTAGCGCGTAAACGGACACTGACAACGCGTGGACGACCAGCAGCCGCGAACGCAGAAGCCAGCCGATGACGAAGCTGAACGGCACCATCAGCAGGGTGATGCCCAGCGTCATGCCATCGACCAGGGAACCGCCTTGTCGATGATCGAGTAGCCCCAGCTCCGACCAGAGCTGCGGCTTGATGATGATCATCGAGCTGCTGACCACCCGAATCAGCAGGGTCAGCTCCTCCCCCGCCAACGGCTCCAGCGGAAAGGTCGGCTGCCGTGCCCGTACCGGCCACTGCGCCAAGGGGTAAGCGCTGCCGGCGCGCATCGTCTGCCGGTCGCGGCCTTGCCGCAGGTGCACCTGGATATCGGCAAGGCGCGGATCGCCCACCGTCAGCCAACGCTTGCACCCGGCGTCGCTCGACAATCGCGTGCGCAACCAGAACGCGGAGTGGCTGTAGCGCCGGGTCAGGTTTTGCCGAGTGGCGGGGATGAATGCGCTATCGGGCAGCGCGAGCACCTGATCGGCCGTCAGCGTGGCCTCCGGGTCCTCCAGCAACAGGGTTTGGGCGGCCAGGTCGAACCGTGGCGTCTGGCAGATCGCCTCCGTTAGCGCGGCCTCGGCAAAGGCCACGTCGAGTAGTAGCGACAGGCAAATCAGCCACAGCACGCAACGCCGCACCATCAAGCCGGGTCGCCCTGCGCCTGCTGACGATACTGGGTAGGGGTCAAACCCTGGCGCTCACGAAACGCCGTGGTGAAATTGCAGGCATTGTTGAAACCGACCAGCTCGGCGATGTCCTGCACGCTCAGCCGGCTGTCCGCCAGCAACTCCCGCCCCTTGCGCAAGCGCGCCTCGCGCGCGTAGGCGAATACCGTGGTGCCCAGGTGCTCGCGGAAGATGCCCGACAAGCGCTTGTCATGGGTACCGACCTTGCGCGCGATCTCCGCCAGGGACGGCAGCTCGCCGAGGTTCTGCGCAATGAAACGCATCGCCGCGCGCAGCATGACCTGATCCGGATCCTGCATGGATGGCGTCGGCTCGACCGGGGCTACCACTTCGTCGCGCCAGGCCAGTTGCAGGTGGATGCGAATCCGCGCGAGCACTTCTTCGGCGGCGAAGGGCTTGAGCACGTAGTCCACCCCCCCCAGGCTCAGGCCCTCGATGCGCTCTTCGACAGCGCTGGCGGAGGACAGGAAGATCACCGGTGTGCGCTGGGTCGCCGGTGCTTCGCGCAGCAGCCGGCAGAGGGTGAACCCATCCATGCCCGGCATGCGCACATC
>CBIHQF010000269.1:0-6055 GCA_966211665.1 uncultured Pseudomonas sp.
TCGAGCATGCGGATTCCCCGCAAGCGAAGCAGAGCCTTGCGATAACAGACTGTCAGCCAAGCGCCAAGCATTGAGATACGTTGTCATACAACAACCCACTTCAGAATGCGTCGACGACCGCCATGGCCCAAGTCCGCACGTACTTCGAGGTTGCGTAACCTAACCAAGAAGAACGCAAAAGGGGCCATTCTAGAGCGCCTAGCCCGCACTTAACCGCGCAAAAACACGGTTATCGCCAAGCGCTCGGCCTCCCTGCCCCGCGCAGACTCATTGGATATTTCCACTATCGTCGCGTTGACAAATGCGTTGATCGCTGATGATAATCCGCTCAAGTCATACGACAACAGATGACACACCCAATAACAACAAGCAGAGCCCTGCCATGACTACGACTAGCAACACGCAATCCCCCTTCAATCGCCTGTTACTCACAGGCGCAGCAGGCGGCTTGGGCAAGGTCCTGCGGGAAAGCCTACGACCCTATGCCAAGGTCCTGCGGCTATCCGATATCGCCGAGATGGCGCCCGCCAGCGGCGAGCATGAAGAGGTCCAGGTCTGCGACCTGGCCGATAAAGCCGCCGTGCATGAGCTGGTCGAAGGCGTAGACGCCATCCTGCATTTCGGCGGGGTGTCGGTCGAGCGACCGTTCGAAGAAATCCTCGGCACCAATATTTGCGGCGTCTTCCATATCTACGAGGCGGCGCGCCGGCATGGCGTCAAGCGGGTGATCTTCGCCAGCTCCAACCATGTGATCGGTTTCTACCAGCAGAACCAAATCATTGACGCCCATGCCCCGCGCCGGCCGGACAGCTATTACGGCCTGTCGAAGTCTTATGGCGAGGACATGGCCAGCTTCTACTTCGACCGCTATGGCATCGAGACCGTAAGCATCCGCATCGGCTCCTCCTTTGCCGAGCCGCAGAACCGCCGAATGCTCAGCACCTGGTTGAGCTACCGCGACCTGACCCAGTTGATCGAGCGCGCGCTCTATACACCGAACGTCGGCCATACAGTGGTCTACGGCGTGTCCGACAACCACAACCTTTGGTGGGACAACCACCTCGCCGCGCACCTCGGTTACCAGCCGCAGGACAGCTCCGAGCAATTCCGCGAGCGGGTCGCAGCCGAGCCGATGCCGGCCGCCGACGACCCGGCGATGGTCTACCAGGGCGGCGCCTTCGTGGCCGCCGGCCCATTCGGCGATGAGTGAGCGACAGAACCCAATAGCCAAATAGCCAAATAGCCAAATAGCCAATAAGAACGACAAGAGCATGCCATGCACGCTGAATTGATTTTCGACGCACGCAACGCCACCGGCGAAAGCCCGGTATGGAGCGCCCCTGAAAAGGCTTTGTACTGGGTCGATATTCCGGCCAGGCGCCTGCACCGCTGGAGCGCGCAGGACCATGGCCAGCAGAGCTGGGAAGCCGACGAGATGCTCGCCTGCATCGCCCGCCAGCGCGACGGCAGTTGGCTCGCCGGGATGCAGAGCGGCCTGTTCCACCTCCAGGCACGTGCCGATGGCAACCTGATCGGCAACCGGCTCAGCGACGTCGAACACGCCCTGCCCGGCATGCGCTTCAACGATGGCCGCTGCGACCGCCAGGGCCGCTTTTGGGTCGGCAGCATGCTGATGGATACGGCCGCAGGTACCGCGGTTGGCGCGATGTACCGGTATCAGGCCGGGCAGACCGAGGCGCTGACTGCCCAGCTTGAGGGATTTATCGTGCCCAACGGCTTGGCCTTCAGCCCCGACGGAAAGATCATGTACCTGTCCGATTCGCACCCCTCGGTGCAGGCGATCTGGGCCTTCGATTACGACACCGACAGCGGCACGCCGCATAACCGCCGGCTGTTCGTCGATATGCAGGGCTACCCCGGCCGCCCCGACGGTGCGGCGGTGGACGCCGAGGGTTGCTATTGGATTTGCGGCAACGACGCCGGCCTGATCCATCGCTTCACCCCGGCCGGCAAGCTGGATCGCTCCCTCGCCGTGCCGGTGAAGAAGCCGACCATGTGCGCCTTTGGCGGGCGCAATCTGGACACCCTTTACGTCACCTCGATCCGCCCCGGCGGCGACCTCGCCGATCAACCCCTGGCGGGCGCAGTGTTCGCCCTGACACCCGGAGTCGCCGGGCTGGAGGAGCCATACTTCAATACCTGAACCCTGTTTTCAACCCAAGCGAGGTGCGCCCGTCAACGTTCGCGCCTCGACGTTCGCAACCCTGCACAACCAACAAAAACAAGACGGAGATTCACATGAATTTCAAACGCAAGTTGCTTATCGCCGCCCTGCCCTTTGCCTTCTGCGTCAGTGGTTTGGCCCAGGCCAGCATGACCCTGAAGATCGCCGAGATTCACCCTGCCGGCGACCCGACCGTGGTCGCCCAGGAACACAGGGGCGAGAAACTCGAAAAAGCCACCAACGGTGAACTGCAGTTCAAGATGTTCGCCGGCGGCGTACTCGGCTCGGAGAAGGAAGTGGTCGAGCAGGTGCAGATCGGCGCCGTGCAGATGACCCGCGTCAGCCTCGGCGCGGTCGGCCCGGTGGTACCGGACGTCAACGTGTTCAACATGCCGTTCATCTTCCGCGACAACGCCCATATGCGCGCGGTGATCGACGGTGAGATCGGCCAGGAGATCCTCGACAAGATCACCAACTCCGAATTCGACATGGTCGGTCTGGCGTGGATGGATGGCGGCGTGCGCAACCTCTACACCAAGAAGCCGGTGCGCAGCATCGAAGACCTCAAGGGCATGAAGATCCGTGTGATGGGCAACCCGCTGTTCATCGATACCCTCGACGCCATGGGCGCCAACGGTATCGCCATGGACTTCGGCGAACTGTTCAGCGCCCTGCAGACCGGGGTGGTCGACGGCGCCGAGAACAATCCGCCGTCGATGCTCGAACAGAACCACTACCGCTCCGCCAAGTACTACACCCTGACCGGTCACCTGATCCTGCCCGAGCCCATCGTGATGTCCAAGACCACCTGGAACAAGCTCACCCCCGAGCAGCAGGTTCTGGTAAAAAAATACGCACATGAAGCCCAGCTCGAAGAGCGCAAGCTGTGGGACGAGAAGAACGCCAGCAGCGAAAAGGCACTCAAGGAGGCCGGTGTTGAATTCATCGAGGTCGACAAGAAGCCCTTCTACGACGCCACCGCGCCGGTGCGTGCCAAATACGGAGCGCCCTACGCGGAGCTGATCAAGCGTATCGAAGCGGTCCAGTAAACCGGTCACTCTGAAGAACGTCGTGGCGACGGCTGCCCGCCGTCACCACCCGTGGTGAAGTCTCATGAAAAACACGCTGTTGCGCGTTAACGACGCGATCTACTTGACCTGCATCTGGGTCGCCGGCCTGGCCATCGCGGTCATGGCGCTGATCATTCCCTGGGGCATCTTCGCTCGCTACGTGCTGGGCAATGGCGCCGGCTGGCCGGAGCCGGTATCGATCCTGCTGATGGTGCTGTTCACCTTCGTCGGCGCCGCCGCCAGCTACCGCGCTGGCGCCCATATGGCAGTCACCAGCTTTACCGATCGCCTGCCGCAAGCCTGGCAGCCGGCTCTCGGCGTGCTGGTGCAACTGCTGATGGCGTTGATCTGCCTGTTCATGACCATCTGGGGTATCAAGCTGTGCAGCGCCACCTGGAACCAGTTCATGAGCACCCTGCCGACGCTACGCGTGGGCATCAGCTACGCACCGATCCCGCTCGGTGGCTTTCTGACCCTGATCTTTATCGTCGAAAAGCTGGCGTTCGGCGACCAGAGTCACAGGCGTGCGGTTAACTACGAACTGCTCGAAGACAGCAAGGAGGCCGTGTAATGGATGCCTTGATTCTGCTCGGCAGTTTTATCCTGTTGATTCTGCTGCGTGTGCCGGTGGCCTATTCCCTGGGTATTTCCGCCCTGCTCGGCGCCTGGTACATCGATATTCCGCTGCATGCGGTGATGATCCAGATCGCTGGCGGCGTCACCAAGTTTTCCCTGCTGGCCATCCCCTTCTTCGTCCTCGCCGGCGCGATCATGGCCGAGGGCGGCATGTCGCGGCGCCTGGTCAACTTCGCCAGCGTGCTGGTGGGCTTCATCCGCGGCGGCCTGTCGCTGGTCAACATCATGGCCTCGACCTTCTTCGGCGCCATTTCCGGCTCGTCCCTGGCCGATACCGCCTCGGTCGGCTCGGTGCTGATCCCGGAGATGGAGCGCAAGGGCTACCCGCGCGAGTACTCCACCGCGGTCACCGTCAGCGGCTCGGTGCAGGCCCTGCTGACCCCGCCCAGCCACAACTCGGTGCTGTACTCCCTGGCCGCCGGCGGCACGGTGTCCATCGCCTCGCTGTTTATCGCCGGCATCGGCCCGGGCCTGCTGCTCAGCGCGGTGATGATGAGCATGTGCCTGTTCTTCGCGCGCAAACGTAACTACCCCAAGGGCGAAGTCATCCCACTGCGCCAGGCGCTGAAGATCTGCGTCGAGGCACTGTGGGGCCTGATGACCATGGTGATCATCCTTGGCGGCATCCTCACGGGGGTATTCACCGCGACCGAGTCGGCGGCCATCGCCGTGGTCTGGGCGTTCTTCGTCACCATGTTCGTCTACCGCGACTACAAATGGCGGGAACTGCCCAAGCTGATGCACCGCACCGTGCGTACCCTGTCGATCGTGATGATTCTGATCGCCTTCGCTGCAGCCTTCGGCTACATCATGACCCTGATGCAGATCCCGGCGAAGATCACCACGCTGTTCCTGACCCTGTCGGATAACCGCTACGTGATCCTGATGTGTATCAATTTCATGCTGCTGGGCCTGGGCACGCTGATGGACATGGCGCCGCTGATCCTGATCCTCACGCCGATCCTGTTGCCGGTGGTGGTCAATATCGGCGTCGACCCGGTGCACTTCGGCATGATCATGCTGGTCAACCTCGGCATCGGGTTGATCACCCCGCCGGTGGGCGCGGTGCTGTTCGTCGGCGCGGCGATCGGCAAGGTCAGTATCGAGAACACGGTCAGGGCCTTGCTGCCGTTCTATGTGGCTCTGTTCATGGTGTTGCTGGCGGTGACCTATATCCCGGCCATTTCGCTATGGTTGCCGAACGCGGTGTTGTAGATTTTCCGCCCCACGGGATTGGCGCCATTCAGGCGCCTTTCCTGCTTTAGCTCAGAAGGAAATTCACCCGCCTTATGTCCGCTCCCGCGCCGTTGCCCCGGCATATCGCCGTGTTCATCCTGGCCGCATTGGCCTGCTCCTTTGCTGCGGGGCATATCGCCGCGCGCATCGCCTTCGACCACGACACCGGCCTGCTATTGGCCATGCTCTGCCGTGCGGGCGTCACCGCCTTGGCGCTGGCCGCACTGGTGCTGTGGCGCGGCGATTCGCTGCGCATGCGGCGCCAGACCTGGGCTTGGCAATTGCTGCTCGGCCTGCTGATCGCCATACAAAGCTTTTGCATCTATTCGGCGGTGGCGCGGATTCCCGTGGCGCTGGCGCTGCTGGTGGTCAACCTCGCGCCCATTATGCTGGCGCTGCTGACCTGGGCCCTGGGCGGACCGCGACCGACGCACCGGAGCGCGCTGTTGATGGGGATGATCCTGGTCGGCCTGCTGCTGGCGCTGGACGTGCCGACGCAGTTGGCCGGCCAGCAGACGATGGATGCACGCTGGGTCGAAGGCGTGTCGTTCGGCCTGACCGGCGCCGCGGTGTTCGCCGGCGCCCTGTGGGTCACCGAGCACAAGCTCAGCGGTATGCCCGGCACGGTGCGCAGCATGCTGACGCTGTTGGTGGTCTTCGCCGCTTCGGCGCTGGCCGGTGCCGGCGGCTTGCTGCCAGGCGGCATGAACCTGCCGAATGCCGACAGCGGCTGGCTGGCCCTCGGTTGCCTGGTGCTGCTCTACGGCGCGGCGTTTTCCACCCTGTTCATTCTGGTCACGCGGCTGGATATCGCGCGTAACGCACCGGTGATGAATATGGAGCCGGTCGCCGGGCTGCTGTTCGGCTGGCTGATCCTCGGCCAGTTGCTGGGCGGCCTGCAGATCGTCGGCGGCCTGATCGTGGTCGG
>CBIHQF010000270.1:0-6045 GCA_966211665.1 uncultured Pseudomonas sp.
CGGATATTCAAGGACGAGCTGCCGCGCGCCGAGGCCATCACCATGGATCGCTGGCGAACCAGTACGCTAATAGAGGTGTCTTTCGAACGATACTTCTATGTCGGGCTCAGTTTGCTATTGCCTCTGGGGCTTATGCTCCTGCGTCCGCGTCATCCTTGGGTGCCGATGACGCTTTCGCTGCTACCGCCGATTATCGTATTCGGCGGCATCATGCTGTTGTCCTTGCTCGGCTCCATCGGCCACAACCACGCCAATATGCAGGGTTACCTGGCCGTACTGCAGGGTGGCTTGCCGGTGTTCATGGTCGTGGCGGCGGGCGTCTGGTGGGTCGGGCTGCTCGAACTTTGGCGCTGGTTCCGCCCTAGAGGGCAAAGCATAGACGCTGAAAGCGCCGCAAAGGGCGAGACGGATAGCATGGGGCTACAGCGCTAATCCGTGGTGCCCACTCAGATCCGTTCAGGGGCTGAGTGGGCGGCGGCGATTATTTTTCGCCGCTGGTTTTACCGGCTTTGCCGGCGGCGGGCAGCAGGCCGTCGGCGCGGAACATCGCCTTGATGCCACGCAGCGCCTGGCGAATTCGGTCCTGATTCTCGATCAGGGCGAAGCGCACGTGGTCGTCGCCGTAGTCGCCGAAGCCGATGCCCGGCGACACGCAGACCTTGGCTTCCAGCAGCAGCTTCTTGGCGAACTCCAGCGAACCGAGCCCGGCGTATTGTTCGGGGATCTTGGCCCAGACGTACATCGAGGCTTTTGGGTTCACCACCATCCAGCCCATTTCATGCAGCCCTTTGACCAGCAGGTTGCGGCGTTGGCGGTATTGCTCGGCGATGTCGCGCACGCATTGCTGATCGCCTTCCAGCGCGGCGATAGCCGCGACTTGCAATGGAGTGAAGGTGCCGTAGTCGTGGTAGCTCTTGATCCGCGCCAGGGCATTGACCAGTTCCTTGTTGCCGACCATGAAACCGATACGCCAGCCGGCCATGTTGTAGCTCTTGGACAGGGTGAAGAATTCCACGGCGATATCCTTGGCCCCTGGCACCTGCATGATCGACGGCGCCTTCCAGCCGTCGTAGACGATGTCGGCATAGGCCAGGTCGTGGATCACCAGTACGTCGTACTGCTTGGCCAGGGCCACCACGCGCTCGAAGAAGTCCAGCTCCACGCACTGGGCGGTGGGGTTGGAGGGGAAGCCGAGGATCATCATCTTCGGCTTGGGAATGCTTTCGCGAATCGCCCGTTCCAGCTCGGCGAAGAAGTCCACGCCGGGCACCAGCGGCACCGAGCGCACCTGGGCGCCTGCGATTACCGCGCCGTAGATGTGGATCGGGTAGCTGGGGTTGGGCACCAGCACGGTGTCGCCATGGTCGAGGGTGGCGAGCATCAGGTGCGCCAGACCTTCCTTGGAGCCGATGGTGACGATGGCCTCGCTGTCCGGGTCGATCTCCACCTCATAACGGTCCTGGTACCAGCGCGAGATAGCCCGGCGCAGACGCGGAATGCCGCGAGAGGTGGAATAGCCATGGGTGTCTTCGCGCTGGGCGACCTGCACCAGTTTTTCGACGATATGCGGCGATGTGGCGCCGTCCGGATTGCCCATGCTGAAGTCGATGATGTCCTCGCCGCGACGGCGGGCGGCCATCTTCAATTCGGCGGTGATGTTGAACACATAGGGGGGGAGACGATCGATGCGCGCAAAGCGACGCGAAGCTGAATCAGCCATGCTTTCCTCGGAAACGTAAGCGCCCGGAACCGTCCGAGCGACGTTGGCCACTGCGGTGGCCAGGTGGCGACGATAAACGCAGCGCCCGGCGCTTGTCGAGTGGATTATCGCCGCACTGCGCAAGGCGCTGTGGCTCATGCCGGCGTGGTGCGTTTGAGTGCGCACAACAACTCGATCAGCGTCTCGATATCGGCGTCGCTGGTACGCCAGGACGAAACGCTGAGGCGAAAGGCCGGGCGCCCCTGCCAGACGGTCGGGCCGAACCAGACCTGACCCGAATGCTGTGCGGCGACGCGGATCGCCACTGTCTGCTGGTCGCTGTCGGCGCGCACCAATACCTGATTCAGCACGCCGCGGTTGAGCACCTGATAACCCGCTGCGCGCAGCTGAGTCGCCAGGTGACCGGCCTGGCGGATATGCCGGTCGATCATCTCGCGCAGGCCGGCGCGGCCGAGGGCGGACAGCGCGGCCCAGATCGGCACGCCACGGGCACGGCGGGAGAACTCCAGGGTCAGGTTCTTTTGCGCATCCTTGGAGGCGCTGGCATAGACCGCATCGCTGTTCATCGCGCTGGCCAGCGCGTCGGCATCGCGACAGATGGCCATGGCGCCGTCGTAAGGGGTGTTCAACCACTTGTGCCCGTCGGTGGTCCAACTATCGGCCTGCTCGACGCCGTCGGCGAGCGCCGCCGAAGACGAGGCACGCACCCATAAGCCGAAGGCGCCGTCGACATGCACCCAGGCGCCGGCGGCCTTGGCCCGCGGGATCAATTCGTCGAAGGGGTCGAACTCGCCGGTATTCACTTCGCCGGCCTGCAGGCAAAGGATAGTCAGTTCATCCAGTTCCGGGAGCTGTGCGGGGTCGATCCGACCATGCTCGTCAGTCGGTGCGACTATCAGGCGATTGATACCGAAACCGAGAATACGCAGGGCTTTCAGCACGGTGATATGGCAGCTGGCGGAAACCACCACGCGCACTTCCGGCGCGCCCATCAAACCGTCGCCGTCGAAGTCCCAGCCCTTGCGCGAGAGCATGCTACGGCGTGCGGCCGATAGACAAGCGAGGGTAGAGGCGGTGGCGCTGGTGCCGAAACCCACCGCACTCGACGACGGCAAGCCGAGCAGCTCGACGACCCAGCGCCCGGCAATACGCTCCAGAGTATCGGCGACCGGCGAGTTGTCGAACGACGAGGCGCACTGGTCCCAAGCCAAGACCATACGCTCAGCCGCCGCAGCGGCGGGTAAGGTGGCGCCGATGACGAAACCGAAATAGCGCGGTCCGTTGGAAACCACGGTCGCGGCCGAGCCAATTTCATCCAGACGTTGCAACACTTGGCCGGGTGGGCAACCGTGTTCGGGCAGCGCCTCTTCGAATGCGCGTAAGCCAGCAATGGCGGCGGGCGGCGGGAACACCGGGCGGGTCGCAATAGTGTCGAGGTAGTGCAAGGCGCGTCGGTCGGCCTCGGCCAGAAGCTGGCGCTCTTCGTTGTGACTGGGCATGAGGGGGCTCACTGTCGGCGGAAACTGTACGGGTATCCTAGTCGGCCCGGGAGTGGCGCAGCAGCCACACACTTCGGTGGAGATGGCCGTACAGTTACACCTGAAACAGCAGGGCGATGGGAACAGTCGACCGTCGAGCAGTACAGTCGATCGCAGGCGCGGGCTGGAGAGGACGATAAAAGAGGCGGCCGTCGATGGCCGCCCCCGTAAGACTCAATTGCCCAGCATGTCGTGCATGGCGATGATCTGCTCGGCGACTTGCACCAACTTCTGCTGGCGGCTCATGGCCTGGCGGCGCATCAGGGTGTAGGCCTCCTCCTCGTTGCAGCTCTTCATCTTCATCAGCAGGCCCTTGGCCAGTTCGATTCTTTTGCGCTCGGCAAGCTGGGCATCGCGGGCTTGCAGCTGGGCGCGCAACGCCTGGTCGCTCTCGAAGCGCGCCATGGCCACGTCGAGGATCGGTTGCAGGCGCTGGGCGTGGATACCTTCGACGATATAGGCGCTGACGCCCGATTGGATGGCCTGGCGCATCACGCCCGGATCGTGCTCGTCGGTGAACATGACGATCGGCCGCGGCTGGTCGCGTGAGACCAGAACCACTTGCTCCATCACGTCGCGGCTCGGCGATTCGGTATCGATCAGGATAACGTCGGGGCGCACGGCCTCGACCCGTTCGGGCAGATCGATGGTCAAACCGGATTCGTCGATCACCTCGAAACCCGCTTCGATCAATGCGGCTTGCAGGCGGCCGACTTTCTTCGGCGTGTCGTTGATCAACAGGATACGCAGCATGCAGGGCTCTCCTGTTCGTTACAGGCCGACAGCGATGCTGTCGGCCAGGGCGTTGAGGCGGAAACTGCGCGCATAGCCGGCGGGATCGCTGCCGTCCCAGACCTGGCCGTCGAGCAGTTGGCTGCTGCGCATCACCTCGGGTACAGCGATGCCTAGACTTTCAGCGGCTTGGCGGTATAGCCCGAGTTGGTGAACCTGCTGCGCCACAGCCAGGTAATCGGGGTCGTCGCGCAATAGCCCCCAGCGGCGGAATTGGGTTATGAACCACATACCGTCGGAGAGGTAGGGCATATTCACCGCGCCTTCTGCGTGAAAGCGTAGCGGATGGGCGTCCAGCCAGGCATGACCGAGGCCATCCTGATACTGGCCGAGAAAGCGCGGTTGGATGACGTTCAATGGTGCATCCACGTATTCGCCGCCGCTCAGCAATTGTGCGGTGCTGCGTTTGTTCTCTTCGCTCTCGTCGATGAAACGGCTGGCCTCGAGGATCGCCATGATCAGCGCACGCGCGGTATTCGGGTTGTGCTCGACGAAGGTGCGGGTGCAACCGAGTACCTTTTCCGGGTGATCCGGCCAGATCGACTGGCTGGTGGCCAGGGTGAAACCGAGATTTTCTTCGACCGCCTGCGCGCACCAGGGCTCACCGACACAGAAACCATCGATACGCCGGGCCTTGAGGTGGGGCACCATCTGCGGTGGTGGAACCACGACGCTGTCGACGTCGTCAAGGGGATGGATACCTTGGCTGGCGAGCCAGTAATAGAGCCACATGGCGTGGGTGCCGGTGGGGAAGGTCTGGGCGAAGGTGAGTTTTGCGCCTTTTTGGTGCGCGCGCATATTGAGTGCATCGCTAGTGGTCACACCTGCGAATTTCAGCCCGTGGGACAGGTTGATACTCTGGCCGTTCTGGTTCAGGCCCATCAGGATCGCCATGTCGGTGGCGGCTGCGCCGCCAAGGCCGAACTGCGCGCCGTAAACCAACCCGTAGAGGCTGTGAGCGGCATCCAGTTCGCCGCTCAACAACTTGTCGCGCAACGTGGCCCACGAGGCCTGGCGCTGCAGGTTGAGGGTCAGGCCATATTTCTCGGCGAAGCCCTGGGTAGCCGTGACAATCACCGAGGCCGCGTCGGTCAAGGCCATGAAGCCGATATTCAGTACGCGCTTTTCCGGGCTGTCGTTGCCGGCAACCCGGATCTGTATGTCGTTACGGCTGATTTCATGCTCGCTCATTGCGTGTATCCCAGATCGATACAAGAGGCGTCACACCACCGCGTGTAGTAAATGGCGGATGGGGCGAAGCCCGTTGTTTATCAAGCCGATTCCAGGGTGGAAAGGCTCTGCTGGGTTTGCCTAAGCAAGGCATATGCCAGTGATTGATGCCCGGCTGGGGGGCTCTATATCGCGGCTATTTCGTTAGCCCGAATGGCCTCCCTACCATTGATGGAGGCTCGCTCTCGGGGCGAGCTTTGGCCGGCAGCTCGCGGGCTCGCCGTGGGGCGCGGCTCTACGAGCCCTGAGCCGCTGGGCGGCGGATCAAACAAGCCCGAAAATAAAAAACGCCCGATGCGTTGCATCGAGCGTTTTCATAGTTTGATCGCTTCGATCAGACGATCAATCTTCGTCCATGGCACCCATGGCGGTGGTGTTGAAGCCTCCGTCGACGTACATGATTTCGCCGCTGACGCCCGAGGCCAGGTCGGAGCAGAGGAAGGCGCCGGCGTTACCGACTTCTTCGATGGTCACGTTGCGGCGCAGTGGGGTCTGCTTCTCGTTGGCTGCGAGCATCTTGCGGAAGCTCTTGATGCCCGAGGCGGCGAGGGTGCGGATGGGGCCTGCCGAGATCGCGTTGACCCGGGTGCCCTCGGGGCCGAGGCTGCCGGCCAGGTAGCGTACGCCGGCTTCCAGGCTGGCCTTGGCCATGCCCATGACGTTGTAGTTGGGCATGGTGCGCTCGGCGCCCAGGTAGGAGAGGGTGAGGATGGAGCCGTTACGGCCCTTCATCATCGGCCGGCCTGCCTTGGCCAGGGCCACCAG
>CBIHQF010000271.1:0-6006 GCA_966211665.1 uncultured Pseudomonas sp.
ACAGGCGTTCGAGCAGTTGCCGGTGAGCCTCGCCCAGGCTGGCCAGGCAGAACAAGCCGGTCAGCGGCTGCCCTTCATGCTGCAACGGCTGCGCAGGGGCGACGAACGCCAGACCGGGGCGCAACACCGCCTGTTCGCTGCTGAGCCACCAGAGGCCATTGCCCAGCGGCAAGGGCGCGCTCTGGGTCAGGCCGTTGGCGAAGCCGGCGGCGGCGCAACCAGCCTTTTTCAGCAGGCGCGCGCCTTGCCAGAGGAGCTCGTCGAAATCTTCCGCGGCCGTATGCAGACCGATCAGTTGTTCGTCCAGCAGCAGCGCCTGGGGCGCGCCTTGCAATAGCGCCAGAATCGCTTCGGCATCCTGGGCGCCACGCAATGCCTCGCTGAGATCGCCCTCGCCCAAGGCCCGGGTCAGCAGTTGCAGCAGACGCAAGTGTTCGTCGGATTTGGCGGCGATACCAATGGCCAGGTAGACCCGCTGCCCCTCGCCCCAGTCCACGCCCTGGGGAAACTGCAACAGACAAACGCCGGTACTGAGCACCTGATCGCGGGTTTGCGGCGTGCCATGGGGAATCGCGATGCCCTGACCGAGATAGGTCGAGCCCTGGGTTTCGCGTGCCTGTAGCCCGGCCAGGTAACCAGCGCCGACTCGGCCGTCGTGCTCCAGAGCCTCGGCGACCAACTGCAGCGCGGCTTCTTTATCCACCGCCTGCTGGTTCATGCGGATCTGCGCCACTGTCAATTCGAGCATGCTTCCTCCTGCGGTCCCGGCTCGGGGCCGGATATTGTTGTTAACGGCTTTCGCCTTCAGCCGTAGCCAGCGGAGATCGCATAGGCCTGGCAGCCGATCTCCTATATGGATGCAACTTTAGCTGAATCGTTTCACCTAACTAGATTGGCACGTTACGCCATAATGCGTGATCCTTAAAGCCCAACCGTCGGCCAACCAACACTCGATCAGGAATCGCGCCGTGAAACTCAGCGACATTGCCCGCCAGGCTGGCGTTTCCGTCACCACCGCCAGCTACGTAATCAACGGCAAGGCCACACAACGGCGGATCAGCGACGCCACAGTGGCGCGGGTGCGGGCGGTGGTCGAACAGCACAACTTCCAGCCCGACCCCCAGGCCGCCGGCTTGCGTAGCGGCCAGACACGTACCCTGGGTTTTATCCTCCCGGACCTGGAAAACCCCAGTTATGCGCGCCTGGCCAAACGCCTGGAACCGGGCGCCCGCGCCCGCGGCTATCAACTGCTGATCGCCAGCTCCGACGACCAACCGGACACCGAGCGCCAGTTGCTGCAACTGTTCCGCGCGCGCCGCTGCGACGCCCTGATCGTCGCCAGTTGTCTGCCGGAGGGGGATGACAGCTATCAGCGTCTGCTCGCCGGCGGTCTGCCGGTGGTCGGGGTCGACCGGGCGCTGGACCCGCAGCGCTTCTGTTCGGTGATCAGCGACGATCAGGAAGCCAGCCGGCAACTCACCGCCAGTCTGCTGCACCCAGCACCCCGGCAGATCGCCCTACTCGGCGCCCGCCCCGAGCTGAACATCAGTCAGGCGCGTAACGCCGGCTTTCGCCAGGCCCTGGAGGGCAGCGACAGCGAACTGCTGCTGGAACAGGGACAAAGCTTCAGCCGCGATTGCGGCCGCCAGTTGATGGAAGCGCTGCTGGAGCGGCTGGGCCAGCCACCGGATGCGCTGGTGACCACCGCCTATGTGCTGCTGGAGGGCGTATTCGATGCGCTCAAGGCGCGTGACCTTCTGCATGGCCCCATTGCCTTGGGCACCTTCGGCGATAACCTGCTGCTGGACTTTCTGCCACTACCGGTCAACAGCATGGTCCAACAACACGAAGCGATCGCCGAACAGGTGCTGCAACTGGCCCTGAGCGCGGTGGAAAACGACGATTACCAGCCCGGCGTCCAGGCCGTGGCACGCAGGTTCAGGCAGCGGCGTACGGAGTGAGCATGCAACTGATCGACACCCATACCCATCTGGATTTTCCCGAGTTCGATGCCGACCGCAGCGCAGTGCTGGACAACTGTCAGGCCCTCGGCGTGCAACGCCTGGTGGTGCTCGGGGTGGAACGCGGCAATTGGCAACGGCTGTGGGAGCTGGTGCAAAGCGACAGCCGCCTGTACGCCGCCCTGGGACTGCACCCGGTATTTCTCGACCGACATCGACCGCAACATCTCGTCGAGCTGCGCGACGGGCTGGCGCGCCTCAGCGAACAGCCACAGCTCTGCGCCATCGGCGAAATCGGCCTGGATTACTTCCTCGAACACCTCGACCGCGAGCGCCAGCAGCTGCTGTTCGAGGCCCAGCTCGAGCTGGCCGTGGAATTCGAGCTGCCGGCGCTGATCCACGTGCGCCGCGCCCATGCCGCGACCATCGCCACTCTGAAACGCATTACGCCGCAACGCGGCGGGATCATTCATGCCTTCGCCGGCAGCTATGAGGAAGCACGCGAATACCTCAAGCTCGGCTTCAAACTCGGTCTCGGCGGCGCCCCGACCTGGCCGCAAGCCACGCGTCTGCGTCAGGTGATCGCACGCCTGCCGCTGGAAGCGCTGGTTCTGGAAACCGACGCCCCGGATATGGCGCCATCGATGCACGCCAACCAACGCAACAGCCCGGAATATCTACCGGATATCTGCGCCAATCTGGCCGAGCTACTGAATATCGCCCCCGAGCAACTGGCTGCAAGTAGCAGCCGCAATGCCGCCGAGTTGTTCGGCTGGGACGCCGAGGTGCCTCCGGCAACCTCGTAGATCCTATGTTTTTCTGCAAGACCTGCGACCTCGTAGGGTGGATGACGCTTTATCCATCCACCAATCGCGATGGTGGATGAAAAAGGCGTCAGCTACGCGCCCCGTTCCACCCTACACCGCTCTTATAGCCCAATTGCAATTCAGGAACGGTGTCGGCCGTTAGATTTCCCCCGGATTTCATCCGGGTTACAAGGTTGCGCTCTTACTCTCCGCCCCCGCGGCACGACAAGGCCCGCCAAACGGCGGGCCTTGTCGATCATGCTGTGGCGGTCAAACGCGGAACGCGCCGATCAACTGCTTCAAGCGCGCGACCAAACCCGATAGCTCGCGACTGGCCTGCTCGGTATGGCTGGCGCCCTCGGCGGTGCGCTCGCCGGCGTGGCTGATCTCGACGATGTTCTGATCGATATCGTGGGCCACGGCCGTCTGCTCCTCGGCGGCGGTGGCGATTTGCTGGTTTTGATCGACGATCATGCCGACCGCGGCGAGAATATTTTCCAGCGCCACCTGCACCTTGCCCGATTCGCTGACCGTGGTGTCGGCCATCTGATGGCTGGTACTCATCGCCTTGACCGCGGCGCCAACGCCACCCTGCAACTTGGCGATCATCGACTCGATTTCTTCGGTGGATTGCTGGGTACGCTTGGCCAGGTTGCGCACCTCGTCGGCCACCACGGCGAAACCGCGACCCTGCTCGCCCGCACGCGCCGCTTCGATGGCCGCATTGAGCGCCAGTAGGTTGGTCTGTTCGGCGATGCCCTTGATCACGTCCAGCACCTGGCTGATCGAGGCACTGTCGCTGGCCAGTTTGTTGATCACCTCGACCGACTGATCGATTTCGCCGGCCAGGCGCTGGATGCTACCGACCTGCGACTCGACCAACGCGCGACCGCTGACGGTCTCCTGATTGACGCTCTGCGCACTATCGACCGCCACGGCAGCGCTACGGGCGACTTCCTGGGCGGTCGCGGACATTTCGTTCATCGCCGTGGCGACCTGCTCGATCTGGCTGCGTTGCCCCGCCACCGCCTGGTTGCTTTCGCCGGATATCTGTTCGACCCGATTGGCCTGGTGCTCGACCTCGACCACGGTCTGGCCGACGCGCTCGATCAACTGATGGATCTTCTTCACGGTTTCGTTGAACACCAGGCCCAACTCGCCCAGTTCGTCCTTGCTGTGCACCTTGCACTCGACGGTCATATCGCCCGCCGCGACCTGATTCATCACCCGTCCCAGGCTGCTCAGGGTCGAACGAATCGACACATAGAAACCGCCATACAGGTAGACGATCAGCAGAAACACCACCAGCAACGCCACTACCAGCAACCCGACCTGGGCGCGGTTATCCTGCAGGCGCTCGCGTAACTGCTGTTCCAGCAACACCAGCACCGCATCGTTGAACTGATAGGTCTTGTCCATGGCCGCGCCGACTTCGTCGTAGAACTGCTGCCAAGGCGCATCCAGACTATCGGCGATTACCACTTTATCTTCGAACAGCCGGCCGCTTTCCTTCAGCGATTCCTGGCTGGCGGTGGCCAGACGCTCCAGCGCCTGGCGGGCCTCAGGGCTGCCTTTCAGAACCTCTTGAACATTCAGACCGTACTCCGCGTAACGTTTTTCCAACTCCAACAGCAAATCATCGAATTGGGTACTGGCCGCCGAATTGAGAAACCCCTGAGCCAAGGAGTAGGAGCCCAGCGCCCGCCCCTCGCTCAAGGGCGCGGTGACGGCGGGGGTGACGTTGGTGATCAATTCGATCAGTTGGCGCACCGCCGCTTGCCGATCCTGACTGAGACCGGCCTGGCCGGCGACCAATTTGATAAAGACTTGCGAGCTGCCCAGCAGCTTGTCCGCCAGGATGATTTTGCCTTGCAGCAGGCTTTCGTTCTTCACCGCCTGCAATTCGGCGATTAATTCATCGCGTTTCCGGTTGAACTCGGCGATTTCTTCGCTGCTCCGCACCACAGGGGCGAGGCTCTGCAGATCTTCGGCAAGGGCGCTTTGCAGTTTCAGCAGCCTCGCCTCCAGGTCGCCCGCCTCGCCGGACTGGCCGATCACCGAGTGGATTTCCACCAGATCGGCAAAATTTTCCAGATTACGCCGCAGTAGCAGCGTTTCGCCGAGCAGGTCGATACTGTCGAGGGCCGCCTGGGTCGCGACGTACTGGCGGTAGGAGTCGCGCACCAGATAAAAGTTGGTGACGAGCATGGGCAGGAAGAACAGCACGCTAATCAGGCTGAATTTCATGCCGAAGCTGAGGCGATTCATCAGCGCGATGGCCGGATACAACACGGTCTTCACAGGACGTCTCCAGTTTTAATTATTGTGGTGTACGCCACAGGCTCGACGAGCGCGGACAGAGGATCGCAACTGGCAACCATCGCTTCACTGATGCATCGACCTGTGGTCGCTGGAATCAGCGTGGCGAATACACATGGCCTATTGCCTGAAACCAGTCGTTGCCCCCCTATATACCGGTTATCGACGCACATCTCTGTAACTTAAGGTTAAGCATGCATTCACCACTTCGTCTCGGCATTGATCTGGGTGGCACTAAGACCGAAATAATCGCCCTGAAAGCCGGCCGCCAATGCCTGCGGCGGCGAGTGCCCACACCGCAAGGCGACTACCCGGAAACCCTAGCAGCGATTGCCGAACTAATCGAAGCCGCCGAGCGCGAGCTGAATGAAAAGGGCAGCGTGGGCATCGGCATTCCCGGCAACCGCTCGCCGGATCACGGCCTGATCAAGAACGCCAACTCCACCTGCCTGATCGGCAAGGATTTGCAGGGCGATCTGGAAACTTTGCTGCAGCGCCCAGTACGTCTGGCGAACGATGCCGATTGCCTGGCCTGGTCGGAAGCCACCGATGGCGCGGGCGCCGGAGCGGCGAGCGTATTTGCGGTGATTCTCGGCACCGGTGTCGGCGGCGGACTGGTGATTCACGGCCGCTTGCTCGGCGGCCCCAATGCCATTGCCGGAGAGTGGGGGCATAATCCGCTGCCCTGGCGGCGCACCGACGACGGCCCCGTACGGCGCTGCTATTGCGGCCAGGACGACTGCATCGAAACCTTCCTGTCCGGCCCGGGCTGGGCCGCACGCAGCGGGTTGGGCCTGGAGGCCCACGCATTGGTGGAGGCGGCCAATGCCAACGATCACACCGCGCAACAAGCGCTGGCGGTTTACTGCGATCAACAGGCCCGCGGCCTGGCGGCGGTGATCAACCTGATCGACCCGGAG
>CBIHQF010000272.1:0-5990 GCA_966211665.1 uncultured Pseudomonas sp.
CTCCGTAGGTTGGCGCTGAGCCTGCGACGCCCAACGAGGCAGCAAAGTATCCCAGCGGCGAGCGGGTAGATCCGGTATCCACTCGCACGCCGCTTCGTTGGGCTTCGCTCAGCGCCAACCTACGATGGAGAGCCCAGAGCTCCCGGATAAGGCCGATTCACTGGCCGTTCGGCATCGTCTGGCTTTCCATCATCTGTTCCATCATTTGCATCATGTCCTGCATGTTTTCGCTCATTGCTTTCATGCATTGCTGTTGGGCAGCGTCGTCCTTGGCCATAGGGCACTGACCCTGTTCCATGCGTTCGCGCATGGTGCTCATCTGCTTTTGCATGGCTTCGCGATGTTCGGCGCGGAATTTCTGCCGTTCCTCGGGCGTTTTGGCGCCATGCATCTTCTGCATCATTTCGTGCATCTGGGACATGTCCATGCCGCCCATCATGCCCATCCCATTACCGGCAGGGGTGACCTGTTCGGTTGGCGCGGGTGTGGCTGCGCCTTCTTCTGGGTGATGGGCATCCTCGGCGAACGCCGTGGCAGTCAGCAAAGTGCCGATAAGGGCGAAGGCAGTCAGTGATTTGTAGTTCATGGTGATTCTCCTGCGTGGTTTAGGGGGCGTTGCGGATAACGCTCAGGGGCACGCGCTTGAGCAGCGCGGAGTTGACGATCACCGACAGCGACGACAAGGCCATGGCGGCGGCCGCCAAAATCGGGTTGAGCAGGCCGAAAGCCGCGATCGGAATACCGATGCTGTTGTAGATGAAGGCCCAGAACAGGTTCTGCTTGATCTTGCGCATGGTCGCGCGCGACAGCTGGATCGATGCCACCACGTCGCGCACGTCGTCGCGGATCAGGATGATGCTGCCGGTCTCCTTGGCCACGTCGGAGCCCGAGCCGATGGCGATGCCGATGTCGGCGGCAGCCAAGGCCGGGGCGTCGTTGACGCCGTCGCCGACCATGGCCACCACCTGGCCCTCGCCCTGCAGCTGGCGGATCACCGCGACCTTGTCGTCCGGCAGCACCTCGGCGATCACCCGGCCGATACCGACCTGGCGCGCCACGGCCTCGGCGGTGCGCCGGTTGTCGCCGCTCAGCAGTACCACCTGGATGCCGTTGGCCAGCAGTTCCGTGACGGCTTCGGCCGCCTCCGGCTTGACCGTATCGGCCACGGCGATCACCCCGAGCAGGCGCTGCTCGACGCCGACCAGCATGGCGGTCTTACCATCGGCCTCCAGGTCGACCAGGGTCGCCTCGGCCTCTGCGATGGCGATCCCCTCGCGGGCGAACAGGCGCCGGTTGCCCAGCCAGACTCTGCGGCCGTCGACCGTGCCGGCGATGCCATGGCCGGCGATGCCCTCGATTCCGCCGGCTGGCGGCAGGCTCATACCGCGCTGGCGGGCGGCGCGCACTATGGCTTCGCCCAGCGGATGCTCGGAGCCGGATTCCACGGCGGCGGCCTGCCGCAAGACTTCGTCCTGCGAGGCGGCGCCGAAGGCCAGCAGATCGGTCAGTTCGGGCTCGCCGCGGGTGATGGTGCCGGTCTTGTCGAACACCACGGTGGAAAGCTTTTCCGCCCGCTCCAGTACTTCGCCGCCGCGGATCAGGATGCCGTGATCGGCACCCTTGCCGACCCCGACCATCAGCGCGGCGGGCGTGGCCACGCCGAGCGCGCAGGGGCAGGAAATGATCAGCACCGCGATGAAGGCCATCAGCCCCTGGGGAAAGCTGCCGGCCAGCGACCAGCCGAACAGAGCCAGAAAGGCCACGCCGACCACCGCCGGGACGAAATAGGCAGTGACCCGGTCGGCCAGGCGCTGGATCTGCGCGGTGCTGGTCTGCGCCTCTTCGACCATCTTGATGATCTGCGCCAGCGCCGTGTCGGCGCCGATACGGCTGGCCTTGAAGCGGAACACCCCGCTGCGATTGAGGGTGCCGCCGATCACCGAACTGCCCGGGCGCTTGTCCACCGGCATCGATTCGCCGGTCAGCATAGACTCGTCGATGGTCGTCTGGCCTTCGCTGACCTCGCCGTCGGTGGGGACCTTCTCGCCGGGTTTGACCAGCAGCATCTCACCGACCATGACGTTTTCCACCGGCAGGTCGACTTCCTCGCCGTCGCGGATCACGTGGGCGATGGCCGGCTTGAGGTCGAGCAGGCGCCGCACCGCCGCCGAGGATTTCTTCTTGATGATCTCCTCCATGTACTTGCCCAGCAGGACGAAGGCGATGATCACCGCCGAGACCTCGAAATAGACCTCGCGCTCACCCACCTTGACCGGCAGCACCTCGGGAAAGAACAGCACCGCGACGCTGTAGAAGTAGGCGACCGAGGTGCCCATGGCGATCAGGAAATCCATATTGATGTTGCGCGTGCGAATGGCATTCCACGCGCCCTTGTAGAAACTCCAGCCACCGATGAACTGCACCGGCGTCACCAGCAGGAACAGCCACATGCCCCAGGTGAAGAACGGCAGCGCGTCGAACGGCACCCAGGACATCAGCATGGCGCCGGTGGCCAGGCCGATGAAGGCGCCGGCGCGCAGCAGGGCCAGGGCCAGCACCCCGGTCAGGGCGATGGCCACGCGGGTCTGCATGGCTTTGAGTTCGGCTTCCGGCGACTCGAAGGTGCGCACGCAGCTGTCGCTGCAGAAGTAATAGGTGCGCCCGCCGCGCTCACGCGACAGCGCGGTGGCCTTGTCCACCATCATCCCGCAGATCGGATCCTTCGCCAGTTGCCGGCCCTCGGTCGCAGGCGTGGCGGCAGCCGGCGCAGGTTGGTGGTCGTGCTGGCACGGCTGGGCGGCGCTGCCCTTGGCGTAACGCGGCGCATCGCGCAGGAACTCGTCGCGGCAATGCGCCGAGCAGAACCAATACTGGTTGCCGGCGAACTCGACGCTGGCGCCGGTCGTGGCCGGGGCGACAGTCATTCCGCATACCGGATCGAGCACGCGTTCTTCGCTATCCGCGGCTGGTGTCATGGGCAAATCGTTCATGGTTGCCTCCTGGGGTGTGGAGCGGCTCAGTACGACTTGCCGCGGAGCTTGCCGTGCAGCCAGGCGAACAGGGTGCCGACCAGCGCGCCCCAAGCGCTCAGAATCAGCAGCGGACCGAGAAAGTCTGCGGCTCCGTACGCTTCTGGCGTCTGCAAACGGCTGAAGTCGAGCCCATGGAACAGGGCGTTGAGGAAGGCGATGCCCTGCGCGGGCCACATTGCGTAGAGCAGGGCACAGACCGTGTAGGAGATCGCCATGCTCAGGGCCAGGGCGAGACCGGATTTCCAGGGGGCGTTCATGGTTGTTTCCTCGAAGGTGAAGGGCCGTCAGCGGCGGCGTTCGGGCGGGCGGTTGGCCAGGGCAGGAACGCCGGCGTGGCGTCGCGGTAGCGGCGATAGGCCTCGCCGAAATGCACGAGCATTTCCTGCTCCTCGCGCTTGGCCAGGTGTGCATACATCAGCACCAGCACGGGGAACATCGGCAGGGTCAGCAGCGTCGGCCACTGCAGCAGGAAGCCCAGCATAATCAGTACGAAGGCCACATATTGCGGATGGCGGATGCGCGCGTAGGGGCCGCTCTCGGCCAGCTCGCCGGCCTGCTGCGCGCGATAGAGCACGCGCCAGGCGCTGGCCAGCAGCCAGAAACCGGCGAGGACCAGCAGGTTGCTGAGAATATGCAGCGCGCCGAAGTGCGGGTCGCCCTCGAGGCCCAGCAGGCTTTGCCACAGGTGACCGGCATCGTGGGACAGTGGGTCGAGCTGCGGGTAGCGGCTCTGCAGCCAGCCGGCCAGCAAATAGAGGGTCAGCGGGATGCCGTACATCTCGACGAACAGGGCGACGATAAAGGCCGCGAAGGTGCCGAAGGTGCGCCAGTCCCGCGGGCTGTTCGGCTTGAAGAAGCTGAAGGCGAACAGGATGAATACCAGCGAATTAGCGATGACCAGGCCCCAGAGGCCGTAGGCCGAGGTTGTCTGTTCCATATGCTGTTGCCTCCTGGCTCAGTGGTGGTGGTCGTCGTGCTTGCCATGGCCGCGATGCATGAATAGGTGCATCAGCGGGCACAGCAGGAAGACCAGATAGGGCAGGGCGCCGAGCAGGTGGGCCTGGTGCTCTTCCCAAAGAAAGAACAGCGCGATGGCGGCGAACAGCACCAGCACGGGCCAGAAGCGCCACGCATCACTGGCCGATGAGGTGGGGTGGGGATCTTTTGACATGGCAGCACTCTCCTGTACCGAGATGGCGAACCCGCGCGCGGCTGGGTCGCCGCGCGAAGGTGCGAAGTTCAGTGGGAGCGGGCTATTCGTTATAGCGATGCAGGTGCTTGCGAATCGGAGTGGGCAAGCCTGGGCTGTGCAGCCTGGGCCAGATGAAATGCAGAGGGTGGCGCCGGTCGCCGAGGGGGGCGAAAGTCGCGACCAGGCCAAACAAGACCGCCTGGCTCAGCAATAGGCTCAACAGCTGTTGGCTACGCGGCGAGTTCTGTAAGGCGTTGCAGGTGTCGCTGGATTCGCCCCCCAGGTCGTGCTGGTCGTGACAAGGACTGGTGAGCAGCGTGTCGGCATGGCTGGCGTAGGTGGCCGCCTGGGCGGCAGGGGTATCGGCATGGGCGAATGAACAAGCGAAAAACAGCACGAACCAAAGCGCCACCAGATTTCTGGTGAGCCATATATGGCGGGTGCGCATCGCTTGCAGCATGGCTTCGGATTCCGCGTTTTATCGGAGTAGCTATGCCGATTAGAGCGCGGGTGCGGCCGGGTACTATTGATCCAAATCATGCCGGCCGTTTGTGTTGGTGGCAGCAGTAACCGTTTATCGCCGGAAGCCGGCTTAACGCGCCACGCTGACCCCTTCGAGGTTGGCGAAGGAGGTGTCCTTGGCGGTGAGCAGGAAGTCGCGCATAAACGGCGAATCGAGCATATCGGTGCGGATGCCGGCATACAGAGTGGCGAACAGGCCTTTTTCGCCGAGGCGCTTGGCCGTGACGTAACCGCGCGAGCTGTATTCGTGCAGCGCCCAGTTGGGCAGGCCGCAGACGCCACGACCGCTGGCCACCAGCTGCATCATCATCACCGTCAGCTCCGAGGTGCGTACCTGCGCGGGCTCGATGTCGGCCGGTTCGAGAAAGCGGGTGAAGATATCCAGGCGGTCGCGCTCCACCGGATAGGTGATCAGCGTCTCGCTCTCCAGGTCTTCGGGCTGGATAAACGGCTTGCCGGCCAGCGGGTGCTGATTGGCCACCGCGAGCATGGCTTCATAGGTGAACAGCGGCACGTAGGTGATGCCGGCCAGTTCCAGCGGGTCGCTGGTCACCACCAGGTCCAGATCGCCACGGGCCAGCGCCGGCAGCGGGGCGAAGGAGAAGCCCGAGGCCAGGTCCAGCTCCACTTCCGGCCAGGCGTCGCGGAACTGATCGATGGTCGGCATCAGCCACTGGAAGCAGCTGTGGCACTCGATCGCCATATGCAGGCGCCCGGCGGTGCCGCCGGCCAGTCGTGCCAGATCGCGTTCGGCGGCGCGCAGCAGCGGCAGCACGGCATCGGTCAGTTGCAGCAAACGTAAGCCGGCACTGGTGAAACGCACCGGCTTGGTCTTGCGCACGAACAACTGCATCCCTAAGCGTTCTTCCAATTCCTTGAACTGGTGCGACAGTGCCGACTGGGTCAGGTGCAGGCGTTCGGCGGCGTCCACCAGGCTCTCGCTCTCGCGCAGGGCGTGCAGGGTTTTCAAGTGGCGGAATTCCAACATGGCGGCCTGACTTCTCTTTGAGTGTGTGGAAAGCTTACAGGACGGTGCGCTGCGCGTTATTGGGCAATGCCGCTTGTATGAAAACGGCTCATTAAGCGAAGGCCAGTGTCCCTCAAGGTTCTGCAACTGTCGAGCCTGGGCGGGTTCGACCATGGGACAAGTGGTCGCCTAAAAACCGCTCCCGGATTGCGCCGAGGCTTATCCGGGCTACCAAAGCGCATTTGTAGGATTCGCGAGCCTTGCAGGTAAATATAGC
>CBIHQF010000273.1:0-5979 GCA_966211665.1 uncultured Pseudomonas sp.
GTTCGTCGAGCATCTCGGCGCGTCGTTGGCGGCTCTCCCGCTGCTGCTGGTGCAAGGCGGTGCGGCCTTGTTCGAGGCGCTCGGCGAGGGCTGCGAGGCGTTCCTGCTCTTGCCGAAGTTCGCGTTCGGCGCGGCTGAGGCGCTGACGGCGGATCGGTTTGAGGATATTCAGGGTGCGGCCCAGTTCGGCCAGGGCCGGGTCGTCGGCTTCCGGTTCTTCCGGCATGAATCTAGTGCGGCGCATGGGCGGTTACCCCAGTCAGCAGGTCGAGGACTTCGTCGATCGGTGTCGGTTCGCGCATCTCCTGGCGCAGGAAGGCGTTGATCGCGTCCTGCGACTCCACGGCGTAGTCGGTGAAGGCGTCGTTGCCCGGCTGGTATTCGCCCAACTTGATCAGCATCTCGACCTGTTGGTAGGCGGCCATCAGGCGACGCAGCATGGTGGCGTGGCGGACATGCTCGCGCTCGACCACGTTGGTCATGGTCCGGCTCAGGCTGGCCAGGATGTCCACCGCCGGGTAATGGCCTTTTTCGGCCAGACGGCGGGCGAGGACGATGTGGCCGTCGAGCAGCGAGCGCACCTCGTCGGCCACCGGGTCGTTCATCGAGTCCTGCTCGATCAGCACCGAGTAGAGCGCGGTGATGCAGCCGTCGTTGGTTTGCCCGGCCCGTTCGACCAGACGCGGCAGCAAGGTGTAGACCGAGGGCGGCAGGCCGCCGCGTCCCGGCGGCTCGCCGCTGGCCAGGCCGATTTCGCGCTGGGCGCGGGCGAAGCGGGTGAGCGAGTCGATGATCAGCAACACGTTCTTGCCCTCGCGCCGGTAGCCTTCGGCGATGGCCGTGGCGGTGAAGGCCGCGCGGGCGCGCTCCATGCTGCTGCGGTCGGAGGTCGAGCAGATCAGTACGGTGCGCCGGCGCAATTCGTCGTCCAGTTCGTGGTCGAGGAATTCGCGCAATTCGCGGCCGCGTTCGCCGATCAGGCCGAACACAATGGCATCGCAGGGCGTGTTGCGCGCCAGTTCGGCGAGCAGGGTGGTCTTGCCGCAGCCGGCGCCGGCGAACAGTCCGACCCGTTGCCCCTGGCCGATGGTCAGCAGCCCGTCGATGGCGCGCATGCCGGTGTGCAGCGCTTGGCTGATCCGCGGCCGCTCGGTCGGCGCCGGCGCATCGGCGATCACCGGCAGCGCCTCGTCGGCATCCTCCGGGTTGGCGAAGGCGCCGCGGCCTTGCCCGTCCAGCGGGCGGCCGAAGCCGTCGAGCACGCTGCCCAGCAGGTCGTCGCCGACGACGATGCTGTGTGGGCGGAACAGCGGCGTCACGCGGGCGCCGATGGCGATGCCGTCCAATGCGCCGAGCGCGGAGAGCAAGGTGCTCGCCTGGCTGAAACCGACGATTTCGGCCAGCACCGTGCTACCGTCGTCGCGTTGCACGTTGCACAGGTCGCCGATCTTCGCCTGTGGCAGGCAGCTTTCCAGGAGGATGCCGCTGACCCCGACGATACGGCCATAGACGCTGACCGGGGCGAAGCGCTCCAGGCGTTTGGCTTCGCCGGCGCTCCAGTCGTCCAGGGCTTGCAAGGCGGCATCCATCACCAGGTCACCTCGATCCGCTGGGCACCGCCGAATTCGATGCGTTTGTCGTCGAGGGCGATCAGACGCAGGCCGTCGATCTCGTCGCCGACGAAAATCCGCCGCCCGTTGGCGGTGACGATATGGGCGCTATGGCCGCCGTTGATCTGCGCGATGGCGAACGGCAGCGCCGAGACCAGCGGGGTGGTGCGGTCGATCACCTTCAGGGCGCCCGCGTATTGCCGGTCGAAGTGCGCCAGCATGCGCTCCACCAAGGCCCGCTCGGTTTTTTTCAGGCGCCCCTGCAACACCAGGCCGCCGTTTTCCTCGGTCAGCGTGAGCCGGTCGTGCAGCTCGCGGTCCTTGATCATGCGCAGCAGGGTTTCTTTGCCTTCCATCAGGGAGGGCACGGGTTTGGTCGCCTGCTTGCCGGGAGGCTGCTCGATGGCGGCCTCGCCGCTGAGGATCCAGCCGACGGTCGCGGCCGTCAGGGCCAGCCCGGCCCCCAGGATCAACAGCCCGGACCACGAGCGCGAAGGCTTCGCTGTGCTCGAGCGGTCTTCGGGAGAGGCGACGACTTCGGCGCTTTCCGCCTGCGTTGCGGATTCGTCGAGCGCCTCAGGCGCTTCGATCTGCGTCGTTTCGCTCTCGTCGTCGGCCGGCCATTCGCTATTGGCGCTGACCAGGGTCAGCCACACGCCACCCAGGGCGAACACGGTGTCGGGTTGCAACGGGGCGATCTGGCTGACGCGATGGCCTTCGCTGTCGCTGAGCGGGCCTTGGCGACTGGACAGCGACCAGTTTTCATCCTGCCGTTCGAGCAGGCAGTGCTCGGCCTCGATGCCGGGGTCGTAAAGCGCGAGTTCGGCCTCGGCGGAGGAGCCGATGCGCCATTGCCCGCCGCTTAGCGGCAGCGCCGCGCCGCGATGCAAACCAGTCAAAACACGTAACTCGAACATTCTTTTTGCCCTGGTCAATCAAGCGGAAAAATTACTCAGGCAAGCATCGCTTGCGTTTCGTCGAGATCGATCCGGCCCAATACGTTGACCGGTATCGAGCCCTGCAATTCGGCGAAGGACAGCACCGGTACCCGGTTGAACTCGTCCTGTAGCAACGAGCGCAACGGGCTGCGCAGATCCTGGGCGACCAGCAGCAGCGAGTTCTGCCGGGCGCGCATGGGAAAGGCGCCGCGCAGCTGTTCCACCAGGGCGCTGCCCAGCTCCGGCGACAGAGCGAAGAAGGTGCCGGTCTGCATTTGCCGCAAGGAGTCGCGCAGCAGCACTTCGGTTTCCGGGGTCAGCAGCCAGACATGCAGCCCTTCGGCGGTGCAATGCTGATGGCAGAGTTGGGCCTTCAGGGCGATGCGTACGTAGTCGCAGAGGACGCTGACATCGCGCTCGTGTTGGCCGTGTTCGATCAGTGTCTCGGCGATCGGACGGATCGCCCGCAGGGGCACGCGCTCGGCGGCCAGGCGCTGGAGTACCGCGGAGAAGCGCGACAGCGGCAATACCCGTTGCAGCTCTTGCGCCAGCTCCGATTGTTCGGATTCCAGCCAGCTGAGGATGGCCTTGGTCTCTTGCAGACCGATGAACTGCGAGCTGCTGTTGTACAGGGCCTGATTCATGCGCTCGAGGATCAGCTCATCGCTCGTCAGCCCGTTCACGCCTTCGCGCTGTAGCAACTCGTGTTCGGGGTCGAGCCATAGCCAGTGCGCTTCTTCGCGGTCCGGATCGCCGCTCTGCTGGTCGCCCGCCTCATCGCCGAACAGCGCCCGTTCGACCGCCAGCTTGCCATTGGCGAAACTCGCTTTGAGTACCGGCACCTCGTGCACGCAGAAACGGAATTCGTCCACCGGCAGGCGTTCGCTGTACTCGATCTCGAACGAGGGCAGGGTGAAGCCGAAGCGAAAGACCAGGGTGTTGCGCTGTTGGCGGATGCTGTGGATCACCGATTCCGTCAGCGGCTGGCCCGCATGGTTCGGATGGAATTGCAGCAGGTAAGCCCGGGTGGGGACGAAGCGGCGCAGGTCTTCGACGCCGTTCTGTTCCGGTTCGCAATTGACGCCCGGCTGGTTTTCGCTCAAGCCCTTCTGTTTCGCCCGCCAGAGCTGCAGCAAGCCGCTGCCCAGGCAGACCATGCTGATGGTGACAAACACCGCGGTCGGCATGCCGGGAATCATGGCGAAACCGAGCATGGCGAACGAGGCGATGATCCAGGCCTTGGGCTGGCTGGTCAGCTGTTCGGCGATTTCCTGGCCGATGTTGGCGTCGACGGCCTGGCTGTCGGAGACCCGGGTGATGATCATGCCGGCGGTCAGCGAAATCAGCAGGGCGGGAATCTGTGCGATCAGGCCGTCGCCGATGGTCAATACCGAATACAGGCGCATGGAATCGCCGGCGGCCATGCCGTTCTGCATCACGCCGATGGCGAAGCCGCCCAGCATGTTGATGAACACGATGATCAGGCCGGCGATGGCGTCGCCCTTGACGAACTTCATGGCGCCGTCCATCGCCCCGAACAGCTGGCTTTCCTTGGCCAGGCGTTCGCGCCGCGCCTTGGCTTCGATGCCGTCGATCAGGCCGCCGCGCAGGTCGCTGTCGATGGACATCTGCTTGCCCGGCATGGCGTCGAGGGTGAAGCGTGCGGCCACCTCGGCGACCCGCTCGGAGCCCTTGGTGATCACCAGGAAGTTGACCAGGGTGAGGATCAGGAAGATCACCAGGCCGACCGCCAGGTTGCCGCCGACCACGAAGTTGCCGAAGGCCTCAACGATATGCCCGGCGTCGGCCTGTAGAAGGATCAAACGGGTGGTGGCGATCGACAGCGCCAGGCGGAACATGGTGGTCAACAGCAACACCGCCGGGAAGGTGGAGAATGCCAGCGGGGTGGGCAGGTACATGGCCATCATGATCAGCAGGGAGGAAATACTGATATTCATGGCGATCAGCACGTCGACCAGCTGGGTCGGCAAGGGCAGGATCATCATGAACACGATGGCCATCACCATGACCGCGCCGACCACCTCCGAACGCTTCATCGCGCTGATGGCGATGCGGTTCAGCCAGACGAACAGCAGGCTCATGCTTGCACCTTGGCGGCAGCCGACTGCGCCTGTAGCAAGCGCTCGGTGCGCGCCTGCTCGTCCATCAGGGTGCGCATCATGCCCAGCGCGCTCTGTCGGGTTTTCGCGTCTTTCCAGAGTGGCATCGGCAGTTCCTGGACGACAGGGTGAAGCGCGTTGAGAAACGGCGCCTGACGCAACGGATCCTTGCCGACCACTTCATGACTGAGGTTCTGGAAGTCGCGCATGAACACCCCGTTGGTACTCAAGCGCAGCAGGTTGCGCGTCAGTTGTACGGCGCTTAAACCAGGTTTCGTCGTATCTGAGGTCATGCGATCGAGCAGCTCATGGCTGCTCTGCAGGGTATGGCTGAGCTGACTGGAGGCATTCAGTTTGCCGAGCAGCCCGCGCAGTGCGCTGGGCGTCAGCGAGGGCGCCAGCGCGCCTATATCGTCGGCCAGGGCGCGCTGCAACGAGCGCAGGCCGCGGCCGAAATCCTTTTCCTCGAAGCGCTCGAGCAGTGCGTCGAGAATGCCGCCCACCGATTGCTGATTGACCACCGCCTGGTAGTAGAGGTGGCGCATGGCCTGCTTCTGGGCGGGGTCGGCGCTGAACTCGGCGATGGCGCTGGCGGTGTTCAAGCCGGCACGGATCTGCTCGCCATATTCCTCATGCAGGGTGCCGAGGTACTGCTCGGCGATCTGGCTGTCTTCCTGATTGCCATGGGCCTGGGCTTGGCGCTGCACCTGCTGGAGCACGATGCTGGCGCGGGTCGGATCCTTGTCGGTGAGATCGAGCAGATCATCGAGCGAGGGCTGCTGTTTCAGCAGCGATTGCATCTGCTGCGCCTGCTTGCCCAGGTTCAGCAGCGAGGGTTGGTCCAGCAGCCGGTAGAGCTCGGCCAGCTTTTCCACCCGCTCGACGTTGCGGTGCTGTTTCTTGCCCGTGATTTCCCGTTGGTTCAGCGCCTTGCTGTTGCGCTCCACGCTGGCGCTGAACACCATCGCCACTTCTTCCATCGCGTTCGTCAGCGGCTGATTGGGTTGTATCGGCTTCTCGGTGGGCGCTTTGAACGTTTCCAAATGCGGCAGAAAAGCCCCGGCTTGAATGCCGCTATAAGAATTGATCGACATAACGCTGAGCTCACTTGGAAGGGTGTTTTCAGCTATGTGGAAAAACCCAGAAAAGAGTTCCCTGGCGAGCAGTCGATACACGTTTTATTGGCGAAATTTTATTTCTGGAATATGACATCTATATGAAGATTTTTTGTTGTGCAATTTATTGCGCTGGGTTTTTTGCGTTATGCAAAAGATTGCATTAGTTGAATGTTCAATTAAGTATAAATATATT
>CBIHQF010000274.1:0-5977 GCA_966211665.1 uncultured Pseudomonas sp.
TCAGGTCATAATGCATAGCGTTGGTCAAATCCGAACGATAGCTTGCAAATAAGCCACTTCAACAACGGTTATACGCCGTTCATCATTCGTTTCAAGACAACTCTCTGGATTGAACCCAATGCCATGGAAAAGCTGGTCAGCCGAACGTGTGGGCATCGCGCTGGCGGTGCTTGCCGCCTTCGGATTCTCCTTCAAGGCGATTTTCGTCAAACTGGCCTATGCCGCCGCGCCGGTGGATGCAGTGACGCTGCTGACCCTGCGCATGACCTTCGCCCTGCCGATCGTGCTCTGGGTCTGCCTGTCGCTGCGCCGCTCCGCACCGCCGCTGACGCGCAAGGATTGGGGCCTGTTGATCGCGCTGGGCCTGCTCGGCTACTACGGCGCGAGCATCCTCGACTTTATCGGCCTGCAATACATCTCGGCGGCGCTCGAACGCTTGATTCTGTTCATCTACCCGACCATCACCGTACTGATCGGCGTGCTCGCCATGGGCAAACGCCTGGAACGGCGCCAAGTCGGCGCGCTGTTGTTGTCCTATGCCGGCATCGGCCTGGCGTTCGCCCACGACCTGCAGGTGGCGGAAGATATCAATACCGTGCTGATCGGCGCGGCCTTCGTCTTCGGCTCCGCGCTGTCCTATGCGCTGTACAGTGCCGGGGCCGAGGTCGCGGTGCACCGCATCGGCACCCTGCGCTTCGCCGCGCTGGCGATTCTGGTGTCCACCGTCGCCACGCAGTTGCACTTCCTCGCCACCCAGCCGTTCTCCGCCCTGGTTCAGCCCACTGCGGTTTACCTTTACGGCGCGGCGATGGCGCTGTTCTCCACGGTGTTGCCGGTGTTCTGGCAATCGGCGGCGGTTCGCCAGATAGGCGCGGCGCGCACCGTACTGATCGGCACATTGGGCCCGATACTGACGATCTTCTTCGGCTGGCTGCTGCTCGCCGAACCGGTTTCCATCGCGCAATTGGCGGGTGCCGGTTTGGTGCTGGCGGGCGTGTGGCTGGTGTCCCGGCGCAAGAGCGCGCCGGCTCGGCGGGAGGATGGTGGCGAGGCGGTTGCCACTCAGGACGACAGGCGCCCCTCTGAAACGATTGAGGCAGCGCCAATCACTCGCTGAAACTGATGAGCAGCCTAGCTTGGCATCTGTTGGGTCAGGCGTTGAAGAGCAATTTCAAGTGAGCTGTCATCAAATAGGCGATTCTTTCGTTCTGCCGCCCCCTGGCCTCCACTCCAGTTACGCAAGCCTTCTCGTACGGCCATCACTGTGGGCTGAATATTCTCCCTGGCCAGCAACCAGTCCACAGTCGCCAAAAGCTCCATTCCATAGGGTGACTCAAAGCCATCAATCAGTGCCGTTGTATACTCCAACGCCGGCACATAAGCTTTCGCCTCACTTTTGAGGTAGGTCTGAATAAACGCTTTGCGTTCATCATCGAACCAAATCACATCGAGCGGATCGGCATCGCTAATGCGCTTGTCGCAATGAAGGTAACTGCCGTCAAGATTGTTCAGCAAATGGTCGAGCCTGTTGGCATACGGGCCGTACTTGTGTGCAACGAATTGCAAATCGAGTGGATTATCACCAGGAGAGAAACGCTCGATTGCGCGCTCCAGAAACCATGCGAGCTTCTGGATTTCCAACAGACTGCATTCCATGCCCAACACCCAGTAGCGCCGAACCAACTCGGCAATCAGGGCACGAGCCGGTGTTAGCTTCTCTACCCCATTACGTTTGGCGACATTCTGATATTGCTTTGTTGGTTCGAACACCAGGATCTCAGTATCGAGATCACCTAGGACGGCCTCGATTTGATCTCGCACAGAGCCCCATTCCAGCCCCCCATTTCCGGCACCTAGTGGTGGGATGGCGATCGACTTGACCTGCCGCTCGATCAGAAAGTGCCGTAAATCCTCCAGCCCCTCAACGATCCAGGCCATCTGGGATGGGGAGCGCCAGTGCTGTTTGGTAGGAAAGTTGATGACCCAGCGGGGGCCATCAAGCTCTCGCACTTCTGTTATGAACATCTTGCCAGTCTGAACCTGCTTGGCTTTGCAAGCAGCGGCATACAAACGGAAATTTTGGGCGAAGCGCTCTTTGAACATTAGCGCAATGCCCTTGCCCATCACCCCGACGGTATTGACTGTGTTGACCAGCGCCTCGACCTTAGCCTCGAGCAGGTTACCTTGTGTAAACCTAATCATCCGAAATACCAACCTGTACGGGCATAAACTGGCAGGGTCAGAATACGCCTCCGAATCTCCTGCTCAATGCGTATTTTCAAAGCCTCTGTGTAGCAGATGATGCCAATGACGCCATCCACCGGTAGATGTTTGTATATCAACGCCTCGGCTTGATAGCGCTCCATTTTTTGAGGATCGTCAGGGTCGCGTTTGAAGTCACGACGCTGCAGGACGCCCCAGTCAATCTGGTCCAGTTGCCCTAGATCACTGAAATAACTAGTCCAGTGCGGGTAGGCGTGCGCATTGGTAAAGACGAAGGGCAGTCCCAGTTCCTGAATCCGATGGAGACTGGACACCAGAATGACGATCTCCTCATTGCGGCGCTGCTGCACGCTCCATCCCGAATGTATGTTCTTCATCATCACCGAGAATGGCGTGAAGTAGAACGGCACGTAGTCGGCCAAAGTACCATCTGGAAGGATAGGTACAACGCGGTGACGGCGCTTGTCGATCAGATCCGGGTTGCCGATATTGACGTAGCCTGGCGACAGCACCCGGAGCTGGCGCAATGCAAGCCATTATCAAGTATCCACGGCAGATTGTCGCGATGAACGATGCGCCAAATCAGTGCCTTTTCCGGGTTGAGACTGCTGTAGATCATCGGAGAAACATGGCCCCGTTAACATCAACTTCAAGAGAAAACCTCAGCCTGCTAATTTCACCGACTACGGTAATCGCCACCTGTTCTGAGGGCACATAGATCTTAAAAAACGAGCTGAAGGCACTGGGCCAGGCGATAAGCACCCCACCATACAAACGCTTTCTACCTCCATCTCATCAGCCGGCAAGGAGATTTTGCCAGGAAGAGCAAAGTCGAAATCCCCTCTGGCTTACCAGCAGCTCAATGCCGATCTGGCACTCGTCACGCAACGAGGAGCAATGAACCAGAGCACAGCGAAACGCCGTACGCCCTAGTACGAAAGCTTTATCAGCGCCCCGATAAGAAACGAGATCATGCCTCTTTGCGGCGGTATAGGCCATAGCTCCTCCTTCCTGACTGAATCGCCCCGGACTTCATCAAGGTCACGGTCATACCTGTCTTTGTCCCCATGCCGGAAAGTTCGGCATTAAGGACCTGAGGACGATCGAATCGGTACACCGGTAGTTTTTCGCCAGATCGAGGGCGACCTCATCTACCCGTCCTATCGGACACTTCAGGGAAACGGGTCACCCGCTTCCCTCCTGCGACTTACCAGCGCAACCACCAACGCCGCGCCGACCAGCCCCAGAGCGACGGCGAAGGTGACGCGCATGCCGCTGGCGACTGCTGCGGTCATGGCGAGATCGCTGGTCGTCGAGGCGAGGGCGAATACCGCGCCCATCGCGGAGGCCCCGGTGATCAGGCCGAGGTTGCGCGAGAGGTTGAGCATGCCGGCGATCACGCCGCGCTGCCGCGCGTCGATAGTGGCCATGACCGCGGTGTTGTTGGCGGTCTGGAACAGCGCATAGCCGATGGTGACGACAACCAGGGGGGCGATGTAGCCGCCGATGCCGAGTGTTTCCGGTAACAGCGCCAACAACAGGCAACCGGCCGCCATGCCGGCAAGCCCCAGCAGCGTCATGCGTTGCGCGCCGAAGCGGTCGGCGATGCGGCCCGCGGGCGCGGCGGTGAAGGCCGAGACGCAGGGCCCGACCGCCAGGGCCAGCCCCACCCGGGCGGCATCGAGCCCGAGACTATCCGAGAGATAGAAAGGCCCGACCACCAGCGTCGCCATCATCACCGTCGAGACCAATGCGCTCATGGCGAGCCCGCCGCTCAAGCGCGGATCGCCAAATAGCCCCAAACGAATCAACGGCGAAGGGACTTTCGCCTCGACCAGCAGGAACAGGCCGATGCCGACGGCCGCCGCCGACAACAAGGGCAAATCGACCCCGCGCCCCCGCGTCATGGCCAGCGCGTAGGCGGCCAGCGTCAGCGCCAGCAACAAGGTACCCAGCGGATCGAAACCGGCGCGCTCGGTCCTCGCCGCTGGCCGATCGGCCGGCAGATGGCGCCAGGCGAGCAGCAATGTCAGCAGCCCCAGCGGCACGCCGACGAGGAAGATCGCCCGCCAGCCGAACCCGGCGATCAGCACGCCGCCGAGCGACGGCCCCAGCGCGGTGCCGATCGCCGACATGGTGCCCAACAGGCCCATGGCGCTGCCGGTTTTGTCCTTGGCCACGGTCTCGCCGACGAAGGCCAGGGTCAGGGCCATCATGGCCGCCGCACCGAGCCCTTGCAGGGCGCGGGCGGCGATCAACAGTTCGAGGCTGGGGGCGAAGCCGCACAGCGTCGAGGCCAGGCTGAACACGGCGAGACCGGCCAGCAGCAGGCGCCGACGGCCGAGCAAGTCGCCGAGCCGGCCGACGCTGACGATCAGCGTGGTGATCGCCAGCAGGTAGGCGATCACCACCCACTGCACGCTCTGGACGGAGGCGTCGAACGCCCGGGCCAGGGTCGGCAAGCCGACGTTGGCGATGCTGATGCCGAGCGATGACAGCAACATCGATAGCGACAGGCTGGCGAGCGCCCAGCGTACCGAAGATGTCCGTTGCGCACTGCCCGCCAGGGCTTCGCCTGGTACCGCAATAATTGGCTTCATCACGCCCTCCTGATGTCTGACACGCCCGATACGGCGCTGTCGAAAATCTACGCCGGCGCGTAACCTGGCGGAAGGCGCAGCAGTTGCAGGTTATTCGTGCATCCAACGCCTGATCAAAAATCAGCCAGCCCAGGAGCGATCCATGTCCATACCCGATCTCAATTTGCTGGTGACTCTCGATGTGCTGCTCGCCGAAGGCAGCGTGGTGCGCGCGGCTAAACGGTTGCGGCTGAGCCCGTCGGCGATGAGCCGGGCATTGGCGCGCTTGCGCGACACCATGGGCGATCCGCTACTGGTCCGCGCCGGCCGCGGCCTGGTGCCCACGCCCCGCGCGCTGGAGCTGCGCGAGCGGGTCGCGCAACTGGTGCAGGACGCCGAAGCGGTGCTGCGCCCCGCCGCGCAGGTCGACCTCGCACAACTGGTGCGTACCTTCACCTTGCGCAGCAGCGAAGGCTTCGTGGAAAACTTCGGACCGGCGCTGATTGCGCGCATCGCCAGGCAAGCGCCGGGGGTACGGCTGCACTTTATGCAGAAGCCGGATAAGGACAGCACCCCGCTGCGCAACGGCACCGTCGATCTGGAAACCGGCGTGGTCGACCCGGACACCAGCCCCGAGCTGCGCACCCAGGCGCTGTTCCGCGACCGTTTCGTCGGCGTGGTGCGCGCCGGCCACCCGCTGAGCCAGGGCGAAATCACCCCGGCGCGCTTCGCGGCCGGCGGGCATATTTACGTCTCCCGGCGCGGGCTCGATAGAGGTCCCATCGACGAAGCCTTGAACTCGCTCGGCCTGACCCGGGAAGTGGTGACGACCGTCGCCGGCTTCTCCACCGCACTTGCCCTGGCCCGCGCCAGCGAGCTGATCGCCAGCGTGCCCGAACGCCACACCGCCAGCCTGCGCGAGGGCATGCACAGCTTCGCCCTGCCCTTGCCCCTGCCGGCCTTTACCGTCGCCATGCTCTGGCACCCGCGCATGGACGCCGACCCGGCGCATCGCTGGTTACGGGGGTGCTTGCGGGAGGTTTGCGGGCGGTAGGCAACGGCTTGGGGCCGCTCGTCGGAGCGCCGTGCACGAACTCGAGCAGTCACCCTCTAACAGGCCGTTGAAAAACTACCTGCGTTGGCAATACTGCGTTAAAAACAGGCTCGGAATGCTC
>CBIHQF010000275.1:0-5966 GCA_966211665.1 uncultured Pseudomonas sp.
GCGTACGCCGATGAACGGCGTGATCGGTTCGTTGGAGCTGATGCAGACGGTCAAGTTGGATGCCGAGCTGGCGCAGTACCAGCGCACCGCCGCCAGTTCCGCGCGCGACATGATGCGCATGGTCAACGATATCCTGGCCCTCACCGAGCTGCAGTCCGGCAAGCTCTACCCGCGCCGCGAGCCGTTCAGCTTGCGTGGAATGTTCGACGGTCTGCGCGCGCAGTACGCGCCGCGCGCCGAGGAAAAGGGCCTGCATTTCATTCTGGAACTCAACGAGAGCCTGCCCGACACCCTCGAAGGCGACGCCGCCAAGCTGACCCAGAGCCTGGGCTACCTGCTGGACAACGCGATCAAGTTCACCACCCGCGGCAGCGTTTGCGTACGGGTGGGTTACGTCGCGCCGATGGCCGATAACCTCGCGCTGCGTATCGATGTGATCGACACCGGGGTCGGTTTCGAGGTCCCGCGGGATGTGGCCCTGTACCAGCGCTTCCACCAGTTGGATGGCTCGATGACCCGCGAATACGGCGGCTTGGGTATCGGTCTGGCGATCTGCCGGCAACTGGTCGATCTGCTCGGCGGCTCGCTGAGCCACGAATCGACTCCGGGGCAAGGCAGCACCTTCCAATTGAACGTGCCCCTGACCTTGCCGGTGCAGGGCGCCACCGTGGCGCCGGTGCGGCGGGGCGGCGGACCGGCGTTACGCCAGCCGGAGCAATGCACGATATTGGTCGTCGAAGACAATGCGATCAACCAACTGGTGACCCGCGGCATGCTGCTCAAGCTCGGTTACCGCGTGCGCACCGCCGACAACGGCGCGCAGGCGCTGGAATCGCTACGCGGCGAAGTGGTCGACGCCGTATTGCTCGATTGCCAGATGCCGATCATGGACGGCTTCGCCACCTGTCGCGCCTTACGCGGCCTGCCCCATTGCGCCGAACTGCCGGTGCTGGCGATCACCGCCCACAGCCATAGCGGCGACCGCGAGCGCTGCCTGGCTGCGGGCATGAGCGACTACCTGGCCAAACCGGTCAAGTTCGAGGAGCTGCGCATGCTGCTGCATGACTGGGTACTGTGCCGCGAGTACCACGAGTACCAATAGCAGGCCGTTGAAAAGGCTATGTACCCGTTAGATGTTGCATGCAATGGAGGTAGGTTGGCGCTGAGCGCAGCGAAGCCCAACAGGCATCGGCATGTCTCGTTGGGCTTATCGCCGTGCAACACGCCATTGGGACATAGCCGTTGAAAATCCCTGGCGTTTCAATGGCCGGTTAAGCGGTAAGCGTCAGCACATGGCGTTTATGCCCGCAGTTGTGCCCTGAATCCCGCTTTTTTCAAGGTCTGAATCCTGATTCACTCATCAAATCGTGAATCGGAATTCAGACTATGGTTTACCGCACCAGCCCACTACGCATCGACCGCGACCAGGCATTGCGCCAGCGCATTCTCGCCTGCGCCTTGCAGCGCGTCGCCGCTGGCGGTTTCGTCGCCCTGACCATGCAGGCCCTGGCCGAGGATGTCGGCATCGCCACCGGTAGCCTGTATCGGCATTTTCGCGGCAAGGGCGAATTGGCCGCCGAAGTCTTCGCCCTCGCCAGCCAGCGCGAAGTGGATGCCTTGGCCCGCGTGTTACGGGCCCCCGGCAGCCCTGTGGCGCGGCTGGCCGAGGGTTTGCGCCAGTTCGCCGAGCGCGCCTGGCATAGCCGGCGCCTGGCCTTCGCCCTGATCGCCGAGCCGGTCGAGCCGGAAGTCGACGAGCAGCGCCTGCTGTATCGCGTGGCCTATGCCGAACTGTTCGCCGAGTTGCTCGAAGAGGGCATCGCCAGCGGCGATTTCCATCTCGATCAAGTCAACCTGATCGCCGCCTGCCTGGTCGGCGCCATTGCCGAAGCCCTGGTCGGTCCGCTTTCGCCCCAGGCGCGCGCCGCCCGCGAAGCCGGGCGATCCGCCCTGGGCCTGGATGCCGTCAGCCACAGCCTGACCACCTTCTGTTTGCGCGCCGTTGGCGCCCCATTGTTCGACGAGGAGCCACAATCGTGAAAGCCAGCCTGCATGCCGAAACCCACGAAGTGTTCAACCAGGCGCCGCCGCTCGACGGCGCCAACCTCTACCGCATCGACCTGCCCCTGCAGGAGTGGGCCCGGCGCTTCGGCGGCGGCTGGGCCGAAGGGAAACTCGAAGCCTACGGCGCCCTGGCCGGTGGCGAGCTGATGGCCGCGGGTTTCCTCGCCAACGAAAACAAGCCTGTGTTCAAGAGCCACGACCGCTTCGGCCACCGCATCGATCTGGTCGAGTACCACCCGGCCTATCACCAGCTGATGGGCGCGGCCATCGCCCATGGCCTGCCGTCCATGCCCTGGACCGATCCGCGCGACGGCGCCCAGGTCGCCCGCGCCGCCATGAGCTACCTGCACAGCCAGGCCGAAGCCGGCACCGGTTGCCCCTTGACCATGACCTACGCCAGCGTGCCGGCCTTGCGCCTGCAACCGGACCTCGCCGAGATATGGCTGCCGAAGATCCTCTCGACCGAGTACGACCCGCGTAACCTGCCGGTCGAGCAGAAGACCGGCGCCACCATCGGCATGGCCATGACCGAGAAGCAGGGCGGCACCGACGTGCGCGCCAACACCACCCGCGCCTACCCGGTGAGCGTCGGCGGCCCCGGCCAGGCCTACGAACTGGTCGGGCACAAATGGTTCTGCTCGGCGCCGATGTGCGACGCCTTCCTCACCCTGGCCTACACCGACAAGGGCCTGACCTGCTTCCTGCTGCCGCGCCACCGCCCGGACGGCACGCGCAACGAGTTCTATATCCAGCGCCTGAAAAACAAGCTGGGCAACTGGTCGAACGCCTCCAGCGAAGTGGAATACCGCGGCGCCCTGGCCTGGATGGTCGGCGAGGAGGGGCGTGGCGTACCGACCATCATCGAAATGGTCGCGCTGACCCGCTTCGACTGCATGGTCGGTTCCAGCGCCCTGATGCGCCAGGCTCTGACCCAGGCCACGCACCACTGCGCGCACCGCGAAGTCGGCGGCCGGCCGCTCGCTCGGCAACCGCTGATGCAGAACGTCTTGGCCGACCTGGCGCTGGAGAGCGAGGCGGCGTTGGCCCTGACCCTGCGCATGGGCAAGGCCCTGGATAATCCGCATGACGAGCGGGAAGACAAATTCGCCCGTCTGGTCACCGCCGTGGGCAAATACTGGATCTGCAAACGCGCCCCCGCGATGATCAACGAGGCCGCCGAATGCATGGGCGGCGCCGGTTACGTCGAAGACAGCATACTGCCGCGGCTGTACCGCGAAGCGCCGGTCAACTCCACCTGGGAAGGTTCCGGCAATGTGCAGTGCCTGGACGTGCTGCGTGCTTTGTCGAAGGAGTCGGGCGTACTCGATGCGCTGTTCGACGAGCTGGGCGACGGCCACGGCGATGCGCGCTTGAGCGCCCATATCGCGCAATTGCAGGCGGACTTCCGCGACACCGACGACATCCAATACCGCGCCCGCCAACTGACCGAAGACGTGGCCCTGGCCCTGCAAGCCAAACTGCTGCTGGAAGCCGGCAACGCCGCGGTCTCCGACGCCTTTATCGCCAGCCGCCTGGGCTCTGGCGCAAGGGTCTACGGCACCCTGCCGCGCGGCCTCGATGTCGAAGCCGTGCTGGCGCGCAGCAGTCCCGATCCGCGCTGAGGGCATAGCAGGCCGTTGAAAAACGTAGGCGAGGCAGGCAAGACAAGGCAAAACAGGCGAGGAAGCGGAGTTTACGTGCTGTAAATGAGCATTCCGAGCCTGCTTTTAACGCCGTATTGCCAACGCAGGTAGTTTTTCAACGGCCTGATAGGCATGGAGGCGAGTATGCTTCAACGCTTGCACCGCTGGTTCGCCGGCGATATCGGCGAGGCCTACGGCATCTCGCAATTGCGCACGGCGGCGGGGACGGCGAGTTTTGTCGGCCAGCCACCGGCGATGCATTTCAACCCGCTCGGCGGCGTACAGGGCGGCTACACCGCCACCCTGTTCGACGCCGCCTTGGGCTTTGCGGTCTATTCGGCGGCCGCGGCCGACGCCCTGTACGTCACCGCCAGCCTGCACGTTCACTACCTGCGCCCGCTGCTGGCGGAGGCCTTGCCGCTGCGCACCGAGGCGCGCGTACTGCAGCGCGACGGCCGCGAAGTAACCGCCGAAGCCACCCTGCACGATGCCCGCGGCCAACTCTGCGCCACCGCCCACGCCATCTTCAAATCCCCGCGCGGCGCGGCGAGCGGCGCCTTGGCCGAATAGCCCCGTCGCGAATGCGTGCACCGTCCCCTCGTAGCCTGGATAAGCGCCAGCGCAATCCGGGTCACCCATCCCGGATTGCGCCAAGGCTTATTCGGGCTACGAACAGTCGCTCTGTAGGAGGCGCGCCCCCGCGGCGAATACAGTTGCAGGGCTGTCCGACTGTGGCCTGAGGAAAAAACCAAACGCGCTCCGAGTTCGGGTTGCCGAGGGTATCGCATGCCCTGTACTCGCATCGGCAGTGGGCACCTGCAAAATTCGGCGTTCATCCTCCCGCAGAAATTTGGTGGAATTTGAGGTGGATTAATTTTTCTTGTAGAACAACCCGTTGTCACAAGAGTGTTCCCCGCGTGAGCGGGGATGAACCGACATCGCCCGGCACAAGGTCAGGCGCAGAAGCGTGTTCCCCGCGTGAGCGGGGATGAACCGGCGTTTATTTCTCCCTGACCTGTCCAGGGTGCGTGTTCCCCGCGTGAGCGGGGATGAACCGAACTCGCGGTCAGGTAGTTCTGGATATGTGAAGTGTTCCCCGCGTGAGCGGGGATGAACCGCAAGCGCGAACTCTAGGAGTACGTCTTTGCCTGTGTTCCCCGCGTGAGCGGGGATGAACCGGAGAGGAGAGGAAGAGGAGGGGGAGGAGGAAGGTGTTCCCCGCGTGAGCGGGGATGAACCGCAGATGTTGATCATCGGGTCGAGTCGTAGGGTGGATGGCGCTTCATCCATCCACCACGCCGCGATGGTGGATGAAAAAAGCGTCATCCACCCTCGCTGCGAGGACATCCGTTCGCGCGGCGGCAAGATCACCGCGGCCGGGGCCGATGAAGCACGGCAGTAATATCCAGGCCTTCGTCGAAGACCCGGATGGCTACAAAATCGAATTGCTGTCACCGTCACGCAAGGACTAACAACCCTATGTAGAGGCCTGCTTGCTGAGGCCCGGGATTCGGTGAGTCGCCCGAAAGATCGCCGGGACGCCGGACCGCAGCAAGGAGCAGCAAGGAGCAGTAAGGATTAGGCGTCCCCCTGACTCCTGCACCGTTTGCTGCGCGACAGCGCTCCGTCGCAGACGGCGGGTAAACGCCTACAGGGTAACGGAGCATGTGACACATATAATTCGGGCATAGCCATTTGTTATCAGCGAAGTTCTCCACCTGAACAGTTTTGCTAAAAACTATTCGTTGATTTAGCGCAATAAGTAATGGCACTTTGTCCTGCATGGTGTTCCGAGTGCTGCCTGTCATAGGAGGCAAATGGATCGGCCGGTATCGACAGGACTGAGGTCCAGAGGCGATAGATGAAAGGATTCTCCAGCCTGAGTGATCGGGCCCGCAGGCTTTGGGCCAAGAGCGGCGACGGCTTCGGTCATGGTGTGTTGGCGCATCTGCTGGATGTGGCGGCGGTGGCCGAAAGTATTCTCGAGCATGAGCCCGCCACTAGCCTCGACTGGGCGGCCCGGGCTCTGGGTGTGCAGCGCGAGCAGGTGGCGCGCTGGATCGCCTGCCTGATCGGCCTGCATGATTTCGGCAAGGCCATCCCCGGTTTTCAGGACAAATGGGCCGAAGGCCGGCAGGCCGACGAGGCGCTGGGTATGGCATTCCCAACGCGTTCATTGAGCGTCACCGATCATGCCTGCGCCAGCGCCGCACTGCTCTGGGAGCACCTGCCGCGCCAGGGTATCGAGCATCTGCTGTG
>CBIHQF010000276.1:0-5960 GCA_966211665.1 uncultured Pseudomonas sp.
AGTTTATCCAGTTGTTTGGGGCTGAAACCGATGCCGTTGTCACGAACCCTCAAGCGAACCCGCTGCGCCATGCCGTCGAGGCTGATGCGCACCCGGGTCGCCTGGGCATGCCGTTCGATATTGGTCAGCGCCTCCTGCAATATCCTGAACAGCGCCACGGCCTGGCCATCGTTGAGCAAGGTATCGCCGAGGCTGTTGCGGTAGTCGATCGTCAGGCCGCTGCGTTGCTCGAATTCGGCAACCAGTTGGCCGATGGCGGCGGGCAGCCCCAGGGTATCGAGTAGCGAGGGGTGCAGGTCGTGGGAAATACGCCGGACTTCGCCGATGGCCCCGGCCAGGCGGTCGGTGCCTTTTTGCAGGGTTTGCATGGCGGCGTCGTTGCCCGAGGCCAATTGGTGGCTGGCCAGCTCGAACTGGAATTTGATCGATACCAGCAACTGGCTGATGCCGTCGTGCAGTTCGCGCGAGACCCGCGAGCGCTCTTCTTCCTGCAGGTTGACGATGCGTTGGGTCAGCAATTGCAGCTTGCGGTCCGCCAGACGGTGTTCGCTGAGGTTCAGCGCCAGCCCGCCGGCGAACACCAGCAGCACCGCGACCAGGGCCAGGCCGGCGATGGCCAGCATGGTGGCGTGGATGCCGCTGGTCGCTTCGTCATGCACTTGGGCGATGGCCTGGTCGACGTCTTCCAGGTAAATCCCGGTGCCGAGCATCCAGCCCCAGCGTTCGAGCATGACCACATAGGCGAGCTTATCGGTCACCTCGCCGGTCGAGGGCTTTTGCCAGGCGTAGTGCTGGAAGCCGTCGCCGCTTTGTGCGCTTTTCATCAGCGCTTGAATGACCAGCAAGCCGCGCGGGTCGGTCATGTTCCACAAGTCCTTGCCGACCAACTCGCCCTGGCGCGGGTGCATCAGGTTGCGCCCGTTGCTTTCGTAAACGAAGAAGTAGCCGTCGCTGCCGAAGCTGATCCGCGCCAGCACGGCCAACACCCGCTGTTTGGTTTCGGCATCGTCGCGGCCGCTTTCGTACAACGGCGAAATGATGCTCAGGGCCATCTCGACGTAGTGCTTGAGCTCGGCGCGCTTGCTCGCCAGGATGCTGTTTTCGATCAGGCGCGCCTGCTGTTCGCCCAGGCGCTGATTCTGAAAAAACACCAGCACGCAAACCACCGCCACGGCCAGCAGCAACGGCAGCACGCTGAGCGCGACTATCTTGTGTTTGAGTTGCATCGGTGCGTTATCCCGGAAAAAGCACGGTGATCTAAATACGGAATTGACGTACCAGGGCGCCCAGGTTGTCACTGAGTTCGGCCAAGCTGAGCGCGGTTTGCGCCCCTTGCTGGGTCTCGTCGGCGACGCTGTCCACCGCCGCGGCGATGTGCTGGATGCTGCGGTTGATCTCTTCCGATACAGCGGTTTGCTGTTCGGCGGCGCTGGCGATCTGCGCGTTCATGTCGCTGATTGTAGCAATCAACTCGCCGATGGCCGTGAGCGAGGTGCTGGCCTGGGTCGCCTGCCCGGTGGTGGCGTGGCCGGCATCGCTGGAGCGGCGCATGGCGTTCACCGTGTCTTCGGTACCGCTTTGCAGGCGGTCGATCATGCCCTGGATTTCCAGCGTGCTTTGCTGCGTGCGGCTGGCCAGGGCGCGCACTTCGTCGGCGACCACGGCGAACCCGCGACCGGCTTCCCCGGCCCGCGCCGCCTCGATGGCCGCATTCAGCGCCAGCAGGTTGGTTTGCTCGGCGATGGAGCGGATCACCCCGAGCACGCCGACGATCGAATGCACGTCCTGCTGCAAGCCATCGAGCGAGACGCCGCTGCTGCGAATATCCTCGACCAGGGTATCGATGCGCTCGACGGTGAGGTCGACCATGCGCTTGGCCGCCTGACCTTCCTGGTCGGTTTGTTGCGCCGCTTGCGCCGCACTTTGCGCACTGTGGGCGACCTCATGGGAGGCGGCGGACATCTGGTTGATCGCTGCGGCGAGCTGGTCGGTCTCCTGCCGCTGCGTGGCCATGGCCTTATCGGAACGCTGGGCCTGCTCGGCCATCTCGCGGACCAGTTCGGTCAGTTGGCCGGTCATGCCGGCGATCTGTTGCACCAGCGCATGGATCTTATCGACGAAACGGTTGAACGAGGTCGCCAGTTGCCCCAGTTCGTCGTCGCTGTCCACCGTCAGGCGGTGGGTCAGGTCGCCGCTGCCGGCGGCGATGTCGTCGAGGTTAGCTTTGATCTTGCGCAACGGCCGCACCAGGGAATTGGCCAGCCAGACCGCGGCCACGGCGATAACGGTCAGCAGCACCAGGGTCACGCCGAGCAACAGGCCGATCAGGGTGGTGATGCGCTCGTCCAGTTCGGCGGCGACCTTGGCCACTTGGGCCTCGATGTCGTCCAGATTGACCGCGGTGCCGTACATCAAGTCCCATTTGTCCAGGTAGATGGCGTAGCCGACCTTCGGCACGCTCTCGTCGCGCCCGGGGACCGGAAAGCTGTAGTTCAGGTAATGCGATTTATCCTTGGCCACCCGCACCAGTTCGTTGATCACATAGAGCCCGTTGGCATCGACGAAATCGCGGAAGCTTTCGCCGATCTTGACGTTCTTGTCCGCCCAGAACACCCGCACGCTCTGCGAGTCGTAACCGAAGAAGTAACCATCCTTGCCATAGCTCAGCTGCTTGAGTCGCTCTATGGCTTCGGCGCGTGCGGCCATGTCGCCTTTGGCCGAGGCGGCATACAGCGGCGCGATACTGCTTTGCGCGAGTTGCACGTATTGTTCGAGCACCAAACGTCGATCGGCGACCAGGCGCTCACGGGTTTCCTTCACTTGCTCGTCGGCCAGGCGATGCAGGATCACCACCGACATCCCGCTCAGGATGAAGGCGAGCAGCAATGCCGGGAGGATGCTCAGTAACAGAACTTTTCCGCGAATTTTTGGGCGCATGGTCTGCGGCTCCTTATTGTTTTAAACGGCAGGTTTCAACGGCGGTTTCATCTCAGGCTGAGTAAGTTCGGGCGATGCTGCACCGTTGCATTAACTCTAGCTGCTAGAGCGTATCCAGCCAGGGCGTGGCATTTCGGGGACGGGGCGGGAGGAAGGGCGATGGCGGATACAGGCCCAGGCGCCGCTCATGGATGATTGGCGGCGCGGCGGCAAGGCGTGCGCGGTTCTGCTTGAGGTGCTTGTCGGCGGCGCGCTGAACGATGACGGTCGACACTTCGCTCAAAATAACCGCCAGGAACAGCGTCGGCAGTAGATTGAGCGGGAGCCTGTTCTCGCGGATTGTCGGGTGCATGATTGCACCTCCTTATTGTTTTATGCGAAAGCCGTTTTTAACTCGCTATTAGGGAAGACACGGACAGCGACAGCCGTGCGCACCTTTCCATTAGCGATGCGGCCGGAGTCTGCAGTGTTTATCTATCCTGGTAAAGGCCGGTTTAAGTGTTTTTTGCGGATTTATCGGTGGGTTGCGTAGTAATACGGAGGGGTAACTAAGTAGTTGTACTGGTAATTAAAATTTATGAGTGAAAGTTATATGACTGCCGGCCGGTTAGTTGGCCGGGTGTGAAGGGTAATCGCTATCGGCAGCCGAGGCTACAGGCATTTTCCTGTAGGTGTTCTCCGTTACGAAAAGAACCGCCAGGCCAGTGGGTCCGCCACCTGCGCCGAGTCGGCGATGGCATGTCGGCGAGGTCGGCAGCGAGGCCGTGTATTCAGCCCCCGTCCGTCGTGCGAATACCTGCATGCGCTAATAACCCACGGGTCGCGTAGTTCTACGCAGCGGCTGTTGGTAATTCTGCGAATTTCGGATTCATTGTTATTTGGCGATAGTCGGCTAACTCCGTAACGGAGTGCAAACAATAACAATTGAATGTCGGGTACCAATTCCGACGACAGGAGATTCGCAATGAACCGACTAGTCGGCCATATCGCCTGGTTCGCTGTCGCCGTGTTGGGCGCGTTCGCGCTGGGCACCGTGGCGCTGCAACGTGGCGAAGCCATCAATGCCTTGTGGATCGTGGTCGCCGCGGTCGCCATCTACCTGGTCGCTTACCGCTATTACAGTCTGTTCATCGCCACCAAGGTGATGCGGCTGGACCCCGCCCGCGCCACGCCAGCCGTGCTCAACAACGATGGTCTGGACTATGTGCCGACCAACAAGCACGTGCTCTTCGGTCATCACTTCGCCGCCATCGCCGGTGCCGGTCCGCTGGTGGGCCCGGTGCTCGCCGCGCAGATGGGCTACCTGCCCGGTACGCTGTGGCTGATCGCCGGTGTGGTGCTGGCCGGCGCGGTACAGGATTTCATGGTCCTGTTCATTTCTACCCGGCGCAACGGTCGCTCGTTGGGCGACATGGTGCGCGAGGAAATGGGCCGCATCCCCGGCACCATCGCGCTGTTCGGCTGCTTCCTGATCATGATCATCATCCTCGCGGTGCTTTCGCTGATCGTGGTCAAGGCGCTGGCCGAAAGCCCCTGGGGCATGTTCACGGTGATGGCGACCATTCCCATCGCGATGTTCATGGGCATCTACATGCGGTTTCTACGTCCGGGGCGGATCGGTGAGATCTCGCTGATCGGCGTGACGCTGCTGTTGGGCTCCATCTGGCTGGGTGGCGCCATCGCTGCCGATCCGTACTGGGCCGAGGTGTTCACCTTCAACGGCACCCAGATCACCTGGATGCTGGTGGGTTACGGCTTCGTCGCCGCGGTACTGCCGGTGTGGCTGATCCTGGCGCCGCGCGATTATCTGTCGACCTTCCTCAAGATCGGCACCATCGCTGCATTGGCGATCGGCATCCTGATCCTTGCGCCGGAGCTGAAGATGCCGGCGCTGACCCAATTCACCGATGGCACCGGGCCGGTGTGGAAGGGGGCGTTGTTCCCCTTCCTGTTCATCACCATCGCCTGTGGTGCGGTATCGGGTTTCCACGCGCTGATTTCGTCGGGCACCACGCCCAAACTGCTGGCTAACGAAACCCATGCACGCTACATCGGTTATGGCGGCATGCTGATGGAGTCGATGGTCGCGATCATGGCCATGGTCGCCGCCTCGATCATCGATCCGGGCGTCTACTTCGCCATGAACAGCCCGGCTGCGATTGTCGGTTCGGACGCCGTCAGCGTGGCCGCCACCGTCAGCAGCTGGGGCTTCGTCATCACGCCCGAGGCGCTGGAAGGCGTGGCGCGCGATATTGGCGAAAACACCATTCTGGCTCGGGCCGGTGGTGCGCCGACCTTGGCGGTGGGCATCGCGCAGATTCTCCATGCGGTGTTGCCGGGCGAGAGCACCATGGCGTTCTGGTACCACTTCGCGATTCTGTTCGAAGCCCTGTTCATCCTCACCGCCGTGGATGCCGGCACCCGCGCCGGGCGCTTCATGTTGCAGGACCTGCTGGGCAGCTTCGTGCCGAGCATGCGCAAGACCGACTCCTGGGGCGCCAACGTCCTGGCCACCGCCGGTTGCGTGGCGCTGTGGGGCTACCTGCTGTACCAGGGCGTGATCGATCCGCTGGGCGGCATCAATACGCTGTGGCCGCTGTTCGGTATCTCCAACCAGATGCTCGCCGGTATCGCATTGATGCTCTGCAGCGTGGTGCTGATCAAGATGAAGCGTCAGCGCTACGTCTGGGTCACCCTGTTGCCGGCTGTGTGGCTGTTGATCTGCACCACGGCGGCCAGCCTGATCAAGTTGTTCGATGCCAACCCGGCGGTGGGCTTCCTCGCCCTGGCGAACAAGTACACCACGGCCATGGACGCCGGGCAGATTCTCGCCCCGGCCAAGGACATCGGCCAGATGCAGCATGTGATCATGAACGCCTACACCAATGCCGGTCTGACGGTGCTGTTCCTGCTGGTGGTTTTCAGCATCCTGTTCTACGCGCTGAAAGTCGGCCGCGCGGCCTGGATCAAGGAGGAGCGCAGCGACAAGGAATTGCCGTTCGAGGCCATTCCCGACGTTTGAT
>CBIHQF010000277.1:0-5959 GCA_966211665.1 uncultured Pseudomonas sp.
CAACTTAGATGGCGCCTCCACTGCGTAGTTCGTCGATCTGCTGTGGGTTATAGCCGAGCGAGGCGAGTATCCGTTCGGTATGCTCGCCCAACTCCGGGCCTACCCAGTCGACTGCGCCCGGCGTGTCGCTCAGTTTGGGCACGATGCCGGGCATCTTGAATGGCTTGCCGTCCGGCAGTTTGGCGCTGAGCAGCATTTCGCGGGCCAGATATTGCGGGTCGCCGAACATATCCTCGGCGCTGAAAATCCGACTGGCCGGCACTTCTGCCCGATTCAGGGTATCGAGCACCTGATCCAGTGGCAGCGAGCCGACCCAGCGGTCGATTACCCCATACAGCTCGTCGCGCCGCGCGTCGCGGCCGTCGTTGCTGCTCAAGCTTGGATCTTCGGCCAGATCCGCGCGGTCGATGGCCTGCATGAAGCGCTTGAAGATCGCATCGCCGTTGGCGCCGATCTGGATATGTTTGCCGTCGCTGCTGGTATGGATCGAGGAGGGCGTGATGCCGGGCATGATATTGCCGCTGCGTTCGCGGATAAAACCGAATACATCGAACTCCGGCACCATGGATTCCATCATGGCGAAGATCGCCTCGTACAGCGCCACGTCGACCATCTGGCCACTGCCGCCGTTCACTTCGCGGTGACGCAGCGCCATCAATGCGCCTATCACGCCCCAGAGCGCGGCGATCGAATCGCCGATGGAAATGCCGGTGCGCACCGGCGGGCGATCCTCGAAGCCGGTGATATAGCGCAGCCCGCCCATGGATTCGCCGACCGCGCCGAAACCCGGCTGATCCTTCATCGGGCCGCTCTGGCCGAAGCCGGATAAGCGCACCATCACCAGTTTGGGATTCAGTGCGTGCAGCACTTCCCAGCCCAGGCCGAGCTTTTCCAGCACGCCGGGGCGGAAGTTTTCGATCAGGATATCGGCGTCGCTCAGCAGTTTTTTCAGTACTTCCAGACCTTGCGCATGCTTGAGGTTAAGGGTGATCGACTGCTTGTTGCGCGCCTGTACGAACCACCACAGCGACGTGCCCTCGTAGAGCTTGCGCCACTTGCGCAGAGGGTCGCCGCCGTCGGGCGATTCGACTTTGATCACCTCGGCACCGAACTCGGCGCAAATACGCGCGGCAAAAGGGCCGGCGATCAGGCTGCCGAGCTCTATCACTTTCAGGCTGGCGAGGGGTTTGTTGGCTGTGGTCATCGGGAGGGTCCGTGTCGGGATGCTGGCCAAGCCTATTCGATTATGCGCTGTCGCGTCATATCCCGATTGCCTGGCCCGGCTGTTCCAGCTGCGATGGGGTTGGCGATTTTGCCGGTTCAATCGGGGCGCGATATAGGGTTAAATTGCCATCACGAATGGATGCGCGGCGTTTTGAGCCTGGATGGTTTCCCTCCTGCGATTTCTCCTTATCCATCTGTTTGTTGCTGTCCGGTGCGGCAGCGCAGAGGTGCGCCTGAAAAACGAGCGTTTGAAAGTATTACATGTGATGCATTGATTCATTACATGTGTGAGGCTAGTCTCTGCCCATGGAAAGCAAATCATCAGCCCATTACCAGCGTCTTTTTCGTCAACGCCTGCGCGAGCAGGGGCTGGTGAAGAAAGAGGTCTGGATACTGCCAGAGCATGCCCCGTTGCTTTTGGCGTTCGAAAGGAAACTTCGTCAGCCGCAATCAAGGCTGGCTTCGATGGAGAAGGAGGAGGGTATGAGCATGCCGCAGGTTTGGACTGCACAGGCTTTATACGATGCGTTGTCGGCCGCCGAGTTGTTCAAGGGTGGGCAGGCGAGTGTCGAGTTGATTCAAAGCGCCGACGCCAGTTTGCACGTCACCATGCACGATTATGGCGATCTGCCCTTGTTCGTCGCGGTGTACGGCGAGCAGATCATTGTCGAGAGCCTGCTTTGGCCGGCCGCCGATGTGCGCGATAGCGCGGCCTTCAACGAGGAAGTGCTGCGCACCCACAAGCTGTTTCCGCTGTCCTGCATCGGTCTGGAAACCCTGCCGGACGGCCAGCCCTGCTCCACCATGTTCGGTGCGCTGAGCTCGGCCTCCACGCTGAGCGATGTGGTGTTCGAGATCGAGTTGCTGGCGGATAACGTGATCAAAGCCACCGAAGCCTATGAAGGCTTCCTCAAGGTCGACGCTTAAGGAGAGATGCTATGAACGTCTGGAGCAAGTTGCTGACGGCGCTGCGTGGTGGCGCCAACGAAATGGGCGAAGCGGTGGTCGATGGTCAGGCGCTGCGGATTCTCGACCAGGAGATTCGCGACGCCGACCTCGAGCTGCGCAAATCCAAGGAGGCCCTGGCCGAGATCATGGCCAAGCAAAAGCTCGCTGCAGAGCGTGTCGGCAAGAGCGCGGAGAAGATCGCCGAATACGAGCAATACGCACTGAAAGCCCTGGAGGCCGGCAACGAAGCGCTGGCGACCGAAGTGGCGGAGAAAATCGCCAACCTGGAAACCGCCCAGGCCAGCGAGCGCGAGCAAGCCGAAGCCTTCGCCGCCAGCGTGGCCCAGTTGCGCAAAGCGGTGACCCAGGCCGAAGGGCATATCAAACGCCTCAAGCAGCAAGTGGATACGGTCAAGGCCACCGAGAGCGTGCAGAAGGCGCAGATGGCCGTGGCCCACCGTTATGGCGGTTCCCAGGCCAAACTGCACACCGCGGTCGAGTCGCTGGAGCGGATCAAGCACAAGCAGGCCGAGCGCGCGGCGAAGATGGAAGCGGCGGCGGAACTGGCCGAAACCAGCACGCCGGACGACGCCCTCGAGGTCAAGCTGCGTGCGGCCGGGATAGTGCCGGCCAACGCCAGCGCCGACAGCGTGCTGGCGCGGCTGAAGGAAAAAGCCAAGTCCTGATTCGTCGGGCATTAGCGGTGGGGCCTGCGGGCCTCGCCTGATCTTCTTCCAGGGATGTGAGCGCGATGGATATTTTCCTGCAGACGGCCTTGTCGTTCCCCACGGCGCTGTTCAGTTTCCTGCTGTGCGTGGCGGTCTTCTACTGGTTGGTCGTGGTGCTCGGCGGCGTCGACATCGACCTGCTCGACGCCGATGGGATGAACGAAGGCGGCCAGACCGAGGGGCTCGCCGGGCTGTTGAGCAAGCTGAAGCTGGACGGCGTACCGGTCACTCTGGTGCTGACCCTGTTGTTCTTCTTCGCCTGGTTCTTCAGTTATTTCGCCGAGCTTTGGTTGCTCAGCCATCTTCCGCTGGGCCTGTTGCGCTACCCGCTGGGGCTGGTGGTGGCATTCGCCGTGCTGCTGCCGGCGGCGCTGATCAGCTCGATACTCTGCCGTCCCTTGCGTCCGTTGTTTCACAAAATGGAAGCCACCAGCAGCAAGAGCGTGCTGGGACAGACGGCGGTGGTGCGCAGCGCCAAGGTCACGCCTAGCCATGGCGAAGCGCTGCTCGAGGACGGCGGCGCGGGCCTGATTTTGCGCGTGCGAGCCGATGAGGCTTGTGGTTTCAAGCGCGGCGATCGCGTCGTGTTGTTGGAGTACCTGAAGGCCGAGCACGCCTATCGGGTCATTACCGAGGATGAGTTTCGGAACGTCTGATCCCGGCTCACATAAGAATCAAAGGAGATTGATTTCAATGAATATAGCGACTTTGCTGCCACTCCTGATGGGGGCTGGCCTGGTCATTCTGCTGATCGTGGCTCTGCTGGCGCTGTTCAAAGCCTTCTATATCAAGGTCCCGCAGGGCACCGCGCTGATCGTCAACGACATGTCGTCGACGCCCAAGGTGCATTTCACCGGCGCCCTGGTCTACCCGGTGATCCACCTCAAGGAGTTCATGAAGATCTCCCTGATCACCCTGGAAGTCGACCGCCGCGCCAAGGACGGGCTGATCTGCCGCGACAACATGCGCGCCGATATCACCGTGGCCTTCTACCTGCGTGTCAACGAAACCCAGCAGGACGTACTCAAGGTGGCCAAGGCCATTGGCGTGGACCGCGCCTCCGACCGCTCCGCGGTCAACGAGCTGTTCAACGCCAAGTTCTCCGAGGCGCTGAAGACCGTCGGCAAGCAGTTCGACTTCGTCCAGCTGTTCGAGAACCGTCAGGATTTCCGCGATCGCATCGTCGAGGTGATCGGCAACGACCTCAACGGCTATGTGCTGGAGGATGTGGCCATCGATTACCTGGAGCAGACTTCCAAGGCCTCGCTGGACCCGAGCAACATCCTCGATGCCGAGGGTATCCGCAAGATCACCCAACTGACCGCCGCGCAGAACGTCATCACCAACGAGCTGGAGCGCAACGAAGAGCTGGCGATCAAGAAGAAGAACGTCGAAACCCGCGAGGCCACGCTATCCCTGGAGCGTCAGCAGGCCGATGCCGAAGCCCGGCAGAAGCGCGAGATCGAGACCATCCGCGCCCGTGAGGAAGCCGAGACCCTCAAGGTCAAGGAAGAGGAACGTCTGAAGGCCGAACAGGCACGTATCCAGACCCAGCAGGAATTGGACATCCGCGCCGAAAACCATCAGCGCGAAGTCGAAGTGGCGCAGCAGAACCGCCAGCGTGCGGTGGTCATCGAGGTGGAAAAAGTCACCCGTGCCAAGGACCTGGAAATCGTCTCCCGCGAGCGTGAAGTCGAGCTGCAGCGCATCGAGAAGGAAAAGGCCCTGGAAGAGGAACGCAAGAACATCGCCGGGGTGATCCGCGAGCGCGTGGCGGTGGAGAAAACCGTGGCCCAGGAAGAAGAGCGGATCAAGGAAGTGCGCGAAGTTTCCGAAGCCGAACGGGCCAAGCAGGTCATAGTGCTGCAGGCGCAAGCCGAGGCCGAGCAGGAGCTGGTGCGCCAGGTCAAGCAGGCTGAAGCCGACGAAACCCGTTCCAAGCACAAGGCGGTGGAAATCAACAACCTGGCCCAGGCCGAGTTGGAGGCCGCGGCCAAGCAAAGCGAAGCCAAGAAGAAGATGGCCGAGGGTATCGAGGCCGAGCGCGCCGCGCCTGGCCTGGCCGATGCGCGAGTGCGTGAAGTCACAGCCGCGGCCAAGGAGAAGGAAGGTCTGGCCGAGGCCCGTGTCGAGGCCGAGCGTCTGATCGCCGAAGCCAAGGGCGAGCAGGAAAAAGGCCTGGCCGAGGCGCGGGTCACCGAAGCCAAAGCGATCGCCAAGGAAAAAGACGGCCTGGCCGACGCCAAGGTGCTCGAAGAGAAGCTCACCGCCCAGGCGCGTGGCGAGGAGCAGTTGGGCGTGGCCAAGGCGAAGGCGACCAAGGACCTGGGTTCGGCCGAAGCCGAAGTGCTACTCGAGCGCCTGAACGCCGAGGCCGAAGGTCTGGGCAAGAAGTTCGGCGCCCTCGATGCGCTCAGCGACAGCGCACGTCAGCACGAAGAGTTCCGCATGCAGCTGGAGAAGAACTTCGACGAGGCCATGGCCGCGATCGCCGCCAACAAGGAAATCGCCAAGGACCAGGCCGAAGTGCTCTCGGCGGCGCTGTCCAAGGCGAAGATCGAGATCGTCGGCGGCGAAGGCGACTTCTTCAATTCCTTCGCCAAATCGCTGTCGGTGGGCAAGGCCATCGAGGGCGTGGTCGGCAAGAGCCCGGTGGTGCAGGACGTGCTGGCCCGCCTGCTGGCTGGCAAGCCCGCGGTGCCCAGCGTGACCCCGGTGCCGGTGGCCGCTGCGCAAGCGCCGCTCGGCAATGGTGCCAGCGAGGTATAAGCCGCTGCCTCGATGCCCGCGTCCATACGTGGTGGCGGGTATCGAGCGATTCGAACCAAGGCTCTGTACCGAGTGCTCTTTGTAGGAGCCAGCTTGCTGGCGATCCGGCGATCTCAATCGTCGGATCGCTGAACCATAGCAAGCTGGCTCCCTACAGCCTGTCACGCCCGAGCCATGACCGCCAAGACGCCGCAGATTCAGGAAGACCACGATGTCGGATGCTCCAGCCGTAGCCCAACCACAGGACGTATTGGATAAGGCGGTCGCCGAAGGCGGCGCCTATGAGGTGT
>CBIHQF010000278.1:0-5955 GCA_966211665.1 uncultured Pseudomonas sp.
AAGGTCGATGTGGGCCGAGAGGAGGATCTGTCCCAGATGGTCGAGGCGGCTATGACAACCTTCGGCCGTCTCGACGTGCTGTTCAACAACGCCGTGAACAAGAACCCCGACACCGCCAGAGACGTGGACTTCCTCAATTTCAACGAGGATCTGTTCCACGACAACATGCGCGTCAACGTATTGGGCGGCGTGCTCGCCTGCAAGCACGCGCTGCCGCACATGCTCGAGCAGGGGCAGGGCTCGATCATCTTCACCTCGTCGACCAGCTCGATTGCCGGTGAAGTTGCCCAGTTCAGCTATGGCGCTTCGAAGGCCGCAGTGAACTGGTACGTGCAAACGCTGGCGGCAACCTTCGGTAAGCGCGGCGTGCGCTGCAACGCAATCCTGCCGGGCGTGATTCGCACCGCCGCCCTCGACGGCTGGGCCAACGACAAGATGGTGCAGGGCTTTGTGGATATCCAGAACGTGCCGCGCCTCGGCCTGCCCGAAGACATCGGCGCGATGGCCGTTTACCTCGCCTCTGACGAATCGAGCTACGTCAACGGCGCGCTCATGCGAGTCGACGGTGGCATGAGTTGTACCACGCCGATGGTGCCGGTGGTACGCGCCTATCTCTGAGCGTCACCCGTCCTCCGGCGGGAGACGTCATCACCTTTCCTGGGAAGCAAACATGGGCATACGACAAGAAACGTTTATCCGCGAATTCCTCGACGCCTGGGGCGACGGCACGGCCGAATCGCGCCCGCAGCTCGACAGGATCATTTCGATGATGGCCGAGGACGCCGTCTGGCAACTGTGGGTGCCGGGCGGGCCGGTCATTCGGGGGCGCGAGGCGCTCAGGCGCGAGATCGAACGGCAGATGAGCTACGTCACCCACAACAAATGCACGATCCGCCAGATCGTGTCTTCGGATGACGTGGTCATGACCGAGCGCGACGACTATGCCGTGTCCAGCGGCAAACCGATGCCGCATTCGATGGTGGCCGTTTACGAACTCGACGAGCAGGGCCTGATCAAGGCCTGGCGCGAATATCTCGATACCGCGGATCTGGCCAAGAAGCTCGGTGTATCGGTCGCCGACGTCGGCGGGCCGAGCCTTCAAGCGGCTGAGCGCTGAGCCCCCATTGTTTAGGAGTGTGGAATGGATACGGCAGTAAAAGAACAAGAAAGCGCCGCTGCAACCAGCGAAAGCAAGTTGAAGGCATTCGTCGAGCAGCTCACGGGTGGGCGGATCACGAACATGCAGCGGCTGGTTCGCTGGCGTCCGGCGTGGAATCTTGAAGTCGACATCAATGGCCAGACGCTGTGCCTGCACCTGCGAGGCGAACGCGGCGGCGACGTCAGCCCCTTTCCTGACCTGCGCCGCGAAGCCGAGATACTCATGTTGCTTGGCCAGCAGGGCATTCCCGTGCCGCGGATTCACGGGTTCTGCGAAGACCCGCCGGCCATCGTCATGGAGCTGGTGCGCGGGACGCGCGATCTTTCAGCTGCCCGCAGCGACGAAGAACGGCGCGATCTGGCTCGCCAGTATGTGCGGGCAATGGCCGCCATGCACCAGTTGCCCGTCGAGCCCTTCGTGGCGCAGGGCATCGACCGGCCCCAGGGCGCCGAGGCCATCTCGCTGGCGGGGTTGGAAGCGTATTACCCGCTCTACGAACGCAACAAGACCCGACCGCAACCGCTGGTGGAATTCGCTCTCGGCTGGCTGCGCCGCAACGTACCCATGCACCGCACCGAGGCGCGGTTCGTGCAATACGACTCGGGCCAGTACCTGTTCGAGAACGGACAGTTGAACGCGCTCTATGATTTCGAGTTCGCGATGATCGGTGACCCGCTGGCCGACCTCGCCTCGGCGCGCATGCGCGACAACTATGAACCGCTGGGCGACACCTTCAGTGATCTTTATCGCTACTACCAGGACGTCACGGGCGAGCGGCCGGAGCCGGACGTGGTGCGCTTCCACACTGCCCTGTTTTCCACCGTGAGTGCCATGCAGTTTTCCTGCACGGTGGCGACGCCGCAACCGGGGGACCCGCACGATACCTACACCGAGTTCGACATCGCCTTGCGTCGTGTAGTGGTGCATGCGCTGGCCGAGGCGATGGGTGTTCCCCTGGAAACCCCGGCACTGGACATCGCCACGCAAGGGCCGAACACGGCATTGCTGATGATGCTCGAGGATGCCGTCGCGCAGGTGAAGGTGAGTGATGAGTTTCAGCAATCCAAGCTCAAGTCGGTGAGCAAGCTGGTCGAGTATCTCTTCAAGGGAGACGCCATGACGTTGCGATTACAGGCATTGGAACAGGCGGACGCCGAAGCGCTGCTCGGCCGCACATTCGACCATTACAGCGAGATCGACGCGGCATTGGAGGACTTCGTGCGCAGCGCCGGCCCGGAATATGACGAGCCCTTGTTGAAACTGTTCATGAAACAGATCGAGCGGCGCGTGCTGGTGTTCGGCGGCACCGCGATTGGTGGCTCGGCGAGCCATATCGATCTGCCGCCGATCGAGCCCCGCTGAAACCGGCCAATCATTGCCGTAGCCAAGCCACCCGTTCAGTTAGAAAGGAAGTTGTCCCATGTCCGAGCAAGACACTCTCGCCTTCACGAAAAAATATGGCCCTTGGGCCGTCATCGCAGGTGCTTCCCACGGTGTTGGTGCCGCGCTTGCCGACCAGGTGGCTGCAAAGGGCCTGCACTGCGTGCTGGTTGCCCGGCGCGAAGAAGCCCTGACCGACCTGAAGAACCAGCTTGTCGACCGTTATGGCGTCGAGGTGCTGGTCGTCACACTGGACCTGACGCTGGACGATGCCGCCGACCGGCTGGTGGCAGCGGTGGCGGACAGGGAAGTCGGGCTGCTGATCTATAACGCCGGCGGCGATCCATACATCACCCGCTTCCTCGACACGCCGGTTGAAGACTGGTGCAAATTGCTGCACCTCAATACCCGGACGATCATGCGCTGCTGCCATGCGTTCGGTGGCCGAATGGTTGCGCGTGGCGCCGGTGGGGTCTTGCTGGTTGGCTCCCAGGCTGCGCTGGGTGGCGTGCGCAAGCTGGCTATGTACGCGGCCACCAAGTCTTTCGCCATGACGCTGGGCGAAGGGCTCTGGGCCGAATGGAAGGGGCAGGGCGTCGATGTGTTGAACCTGCTGATCGGCACGGTCGATACGCCAACCATGCGCGACGCGATGGTCAGGCAAGGAATCGCCGGCGCCCTGACCATGCAACTGGCCAAGGCCGAGGACATCGCTGCGATCGCGCTACGCGAACTGCCCAACGGGCCGACGCTTATCCATCCCGACGATCTGGCCGAGTCGCCCACCGGGTCGCATTCGGGGCAGGCGCGGCGCGAACACGTACTGCGGATTAGCGCAGAGTCTGCACTCTTTATCGGTGATTGAAGCCGTGGAGCGAGGGCGGCCGGTCGAGTATGCAGCGATGGGTTAGCACTCATCAGATATGGGGCGGCGCAGTGCCGTGCTCGGCAGTAAATGCAGTGGGTTTTCCATACACCAGGCAGAGTCCCGAAACATGAAAAATTTCGACAATACGGAGTTCAAACGGGGCTGGCGGATTCTCATCCTTGCAATCGTCGGGGTGGCCACCAGCTCGAGTTCCCTGCTGTTGTACAGCTTCAGCTCGATGGTGATTCCGCTCGAGGAGGCGATGGGCTGGCCGCGCGCCGACCTCCAGGCTTCGATCACCGCGCTTTCGCTGGGGACCATCATTGCCGCGCAAATGGCCGGCTGGCTGAACCTGCGTTACGGTTTGCGGCTGGTCACGCTGATCTCCCTGGTGACGCTGGCACTCAGTATGTTCGCCTTGTCGCGTGCCTCGGGATCGATCTGGATGCTTTATCTGGGGTTTTTCCTGGTTCCGCTGGCCGGTTTGGGGACCCTGCAGGTGACCTGGTCGCATCTGGTCAATCTCTGGTTCGAGGAGAACCGAGGCTTTGCCCTGGCGATCATCCTGAGCGGCTCCGGGCTGGCGGCGATCATGCTTCCGCTCATCACGACCTGGGCGATCTCGCGCTGGGACTGGCGGGCGGGTTTCATTGCGCTGGGTGCGTTGCCGGTGCTGCTGGCGTTGCCACTGACGCTGCGCTGGTTGTTGCCGGTGGCCAAGGGCCACGCGTCACACTCGATGCAGAGCGGCGCCGAGCGAAGCCATCCGGGAATGCTGCTGCGTGATGCGCTGCGTTCGTGGCGCTTCTGGATCTGCAATCTTTCGATGACGCTGGTGGTGTCCTGCGTGGTTGGCATGGTGACCAACATCATTCCGCTTTTGCGGGACAAGGGCATCGCGGCGGAGCAGGCCAGCCAGATCTTCAGCACCTTCGGGATATCGCTGATCCTTGGTCGCCTAGTGGTGGGTTACCTGATCGATCGATTGTGGGCACCTGGCGTCGCGGCTGTGGCCTTGCTGATGCCCGCCTTGGCCTGTCTGGTGTTTCTCTATGCAGATGCCAGCATCTGGTTGTTCGTTCTTGCAACCCTGTTGGTCGGCCTTGGCGCAGGTGCGGAATTCGACATCGCCGCTTTCCTGATCGCCCGCTATTTCGGTATGCGTGACTACGGCCGCCTGTTCGCCGTGCATCTGGGCCTGATCACTGCCGGGGCCGCTGCCGCGCCTTTGCTGTTCGGCGCCCTGTATGGCGCGAGCGGCAGCTATACCGGCCTGCTGGCCTTCTGCTGCATCTGCTTTACCGTGGGGCCATTGTTGCTGCTTGGATTAGGCGGCTACCCGGTGTTCGAGCGCGAGGCGGAGGCCGCACCGGTCTAGCTGGCGTTCTGCTCATCAGGCCAGGCCTCGCGTTGGCCTGGTGAGCGCTGTCGACGGAACTCCTCGGGCGTCCAGCCGACCGCTTTTCGAAACGCCGCGGAAAAGGCGGCGGCGCTCTGGAACCCGGTCATGTAGGCGATCTGCTTGATCAACAGGGAAGGGTCGCCGAGGAGCCTCATTGCCCGGTTGACCCGTGCTTCGGCCGAGTATTGGCGCAGGGTCTTGCCCGTGGTGTTCTTGAAATAAACCGACAGCTTTCGTTCCGGCAAGGCACACAGATCGGCCAGCTTGCGCAGCGAAATATCGTTTGCATCGGCGTCCAGAGCTTCCCTCAAGTGCTGCAGCTGACGGCGACTCAGCTTGCCGGGTTCGTCGTCATCGCGCTGTTTGCCAAGAAATTCCTTGCGCAGTTCCAGCGCGATACCGGTCATCAGGCATTCGATATGGAGCTCGCTGGCAAACCCGGGGAATGCAACCTCTTCGCCAAGCCTGCGCAGCGAGGCCTGCAGATAGTTGCTTTGGAGGTTCAACATGGCGTCCGTGATGCAGTGTTCCCAGTCCCAGCGGTAAGCCGCGAGCGGCGCGATGGCAGCGGGGTCGAACAGGCAGATCACCGCTTTTTGCTGACAAGCCCGATGCTTGAAGTGAAAGTCGCTTCCCGGTGGGATGAAGATCGTCTGGCCGAGCGGCTGGCAGCTTCCGCGGTTGCCCGACAGGGTGCCACGATTTGACAACGGCGCGTTTTCGGGAGCTTCGGCCAGCAGTAGCCTGATCAGACAGTGATCGGTCAGGTGAATCAGCGCGGCTCCCGAGCTGGACCAATGTGCATGCTCGACGCGAACCTCAAAGCCCTTGTTGGACAAGCCGGCTTCGGTGGAAAAATTGCCCGCATGGGGGGACTCGTATTCCCGATATTCGATGACATTCATGTCGCTTCCTTCAGCCGTTCTTATTGTTGATGCTGAGCTTTCCTGTCGCTGACAGACATGCCAGATGCAGGTTTACGAAATGAGGACCGTCTCCGAGTGTACTTTCAGATCAAGCTTGGCGAGTGATAGCGTTCGGAGCCAGATTTTGAAATTTTGATGGCCAGGGGCGCCAGCCACTCGCTGCGCCAGCCGCGCTATTCGTGGCGGCAACTGCTGGGCAGCTTCTCAGACGGCGGAGGTT
>CBIHQF010000279.1:0-5942 GCA_966211665.1 uncultured Pseudomonas sp.
CATTGCGCGCGCTTTTTCCACGCTGTCGATGTACGGACGCGTGAGTTTGGTAAAATTGATGGTTTCGAACTGCGCCAACAAACTCTGACCGAGGGTTTCGGCGGTAATGCCGGTACCGTCGGAGATGAAAAAAGCGGTTCGTTTCATTTGCGCAATGGGCCTTAAGCTGAGAACGTTTCTTGGCTATCATAGGCCCCGCTGTAGGCAGGGCCGATCAATCGGCATTGTTACTTATTTTCCAGGGCCAGGCCACAATCGCGCGGATGTGTCCGTCGAGCTTCCCAGTCCCTAGAGAGCCTGTTAAAGACTCGCGAGTTGGGCCTTGAGCAGGTTTTGAGCTTTTCCAACACTTCAGTGGAGAGATCCCTTGGTAGAGTACGTAGTTTCCCTCGATAAGCTCGGCAATCACGATGTTGAGCACGTAGGGGGCAAGAACGCCTCCCTGGGCGAGATGATCAGCAATCTTTCCGGCGCCGGTGTTTCGGTGCCCGGTGGTTTCGCCACCACAGCCCAAGCCTACCGCGACTTTCTCGACCTGAGCGGCTTGAACGATCAGATCCACGCCGCGCTGGACGCGCTGGATGTCGACGACGTCAATGCGCTGGCCAAAACCGGCGCGCAAATCCGCCAATGGGTGATGGACGCAGAGCTCCCCGCCGAGTTGGACAAGCAAATCCGCAGCGCCTTTGCCGAAATGGCGGGCGGTAACGAACATATGGCCGTCGCCGTGCGCTCCTCGGCCACCGCCGAAGACCTGCCGGACGCTTCCTTTGCCGGCCAGCAGGAAACCTTCCTGAACATCCGCGGCGTCGACAACGTGATCCGCGCGGCCAAGGAAGTATTCGCTTCGCTGTTCAACGACCGCGCCATCGCTTACCGCGTGCATCAGGGCTTCGACCACAAGCTGGTTGCGTTGTCCGCCGGCGTGCAGCGCATGGTGCGTTCGGAAACCGGTACCGCCGGGGTGATGTTCACCCTCGACACCGAATCGGGCTTTCGCGATGTGGTGTTCATCACCGGCGCCTATGGCCTTGGTGAAACCGTGGTGCAGGGCGCGGTCAACCCCGACGAGTTCTACGTGCACAAGCAAACCCTGGCAGCGGGGCGCCCGGCGATTCTGCGCCGCAACCTGGGCAGCAAAGCGATCAAGATGGTCTATGGCGAAGAAGCCAGCGCCGGCAAATCGGTCAAGGTGGTCGATGTCGAGCACGCCGACCGCGCGCGCTTCTGTTTGACCGATGCCGAAGTCAGCGAGCTGGCCAAGCAGGCCATGATCATCGAGAAGCACTATGGCCGGCCGATGGATATCGAGTGGGCCAAAGACGGCGACGACGGCCAGCTGTACATCGTCCAGGCCCGCCCGGAAACCGTGAAGAGCCGTTCCAGCGCCAACGTGATGGAGCGCTACTTGCTCAAGGAAACCGGCACCGTGCTGGTGGAAGGGCGCGCCATCGGGCAGAAAATCGGTGCGGGCAAGGTGCGGGTGATCAACGACGTATCGGAAATGGACAAAGTCCAGGCCGGCGACGTACTGGTTTCCGACATGACCGATCCGGACTGGGAACCGGTCATGAAGCGCGCCAGCGCCATCGTCACCAACCGCGGCGGGCGTACCTGCCATGCGGCGATCATCGCTCGCGAGCTGGGCATTCCCGCCGTGGTCGGTTGCGGTAACGCGACCCATGTATTGAAAGACGGGCAGGGCGTCACCGTTTCCTGCGCCGAGGGCGATACCGGCTTTATTTTCGAAGGCGAGCTGGGCTTCGACATCCGCAAGAACTCGGTCGATGCCATGCCCGAGCTGCCGTTCAAGATCATGATGAACGTCGGTAACCCGGATCGCGCCTTCGATTTCGCCCAACTGCCGAACGAAGGTGTGGGCCTGGCCCGCCTGGAATTCATCATCAACCGCATGATCGGCGTGCACCCCAAGGCGCTGCTGAACTTCGCCGGCTTGCCGCCTGAGATCAAGGACAGCGTCGAGAAGCGCATCGCCGGTTACGACGATCCGGTCGGTTTCTATGTCGAGAAGCTGGTCGAAGGCATCAGCACCCTGGCCGCGGCGTTCTGGCCGAAGAAGGTCATCGTGCGCCTGTCGGACTTCAAGTCCAACGAATACGCCAACCTGATCGGCGGCAAACTCTACGAGCCGGAAGAAGAAAACCCGATGCTCGGTTTCCGCGGCGCTTCGCGCTATATCAGCGAATCCTTCCGCGATTGCTTCGAGCTCGAGTGCCGGGCGCTGAAGAAAGTGCGCAACGAGATGGGCCTGACCAACGTCGAGATCATGGTCCCCTTCGTGCGTACCTTGGGCGAAGCCAGTCAAGTCGTCGATCTGCTGGCGCAGAACGGTCTGGCGCGCGGTCAGGACGGCCTCAAGGTGATCATGATGTGCGAGCTGCCATCCAACGCCATCCTGGCGGAAGAGTTCCTCGAGTTCTTCGACGGCTTCTCCATCGGCTCCAACGATCTGACCCAGCTGACCATGGGCCTGGACCGCGACTCCGGTATCGTCGCCCACCTGTTCGACGAGCGTAATCCGGCGGTCAAGAAGCTGCTGTCCAATGCCATCCAGGCCTGCAATAAAGCCGGCAAGTACATCGGTATTTGCGGTCAGGGCCCGTCGGATCACCCTGACTTGGCGAAATGGCTGATGGAGCAGGGCATCGAGAGCGTATCGCTGAACCCGGATTCGGTGCTCGATACCTGGTTCTTCCTCTCGGAAGGCCAGAACGTCTGATTTCTCCTTAATCTACTCGCAGGGTGGGGTTACGGCTCCGCCCTTTTTTGTGCCAGAGAGAAAATGCAAAGCAGCAGCGAGCTATTCCCCGTCGCTTTGATCAGCGCGGAAATTCGTGGCGACCTGAGCGAGGACGTTTATCGCCTCAAGCCCGGCAATAGCCCCGATGCCAGCGTCGAGTTGGCGCTGACTCGCCTCGGTCGCGCCGATCATGAAACCCAGCGCGGTGTGCCGGTGGTCCTGATACCCGGCAGTTTTTCCAATCGGCGTTTCTGGTATTCGCCTAAAGGCATCGGCCTGGGCGCCTTTCTGGCGCGGGCCGGCTACGACGTGTGGATCGCCGAGATGCGTGGGCATGGCTTGTCGCCGCGCAACCGCGACTATAAGCACAACAAGGTCAGCGACTATGTGCGTTACGACCTGCCGGCAATCGCCGATTTCGTCTTCGAGCAGAACCCCCAGAAAGCCCATTGGCTGGGCCATTCGCTGGGTGGCATCACCTTGGCCGGGGCATTGGGTGGCGCCTACCTGGAGCAGCAGCGAATCGCTTCCGTCAGCCTCTGCGGCGCTCAGATCAGCCGCGTCTACTGGCCGCTGAAGTTTCCGCCCCTGGAGTGGGGCAGCCGTTTGCTGCTCAAGCGCTTTTCACTGATCTCGGGGCCCAGATTCAAGCGCGGACCTGAGGACGAGCCGATTGGTTTGGCGCTGGAAAGTCTGCGCTGGCATGGTCTGTTCGGGCGTTTTGGCGATGCCGAGCGCGACTGGTGGGCGGGGCTCGCCGAGGTCAAGGTGCCGGTGATGGCTGTCGCGGCGGTGGGCGATACGCAAGACCCGGCATGGGCGTGCCGCAAACTCTTCGAGCAGTTCGGTTCGACGGTGTCGGAGTTCTTGTGCCTGGGCAAGAAGAACGGCTTTAGCGGCGACTTCGGACATGTGGAAATGCTGGTCAGCAAAGAGGCGCAGCGCGAAGTCTGGCCGCTGATCGAACAGTGGCTGCGCAAGAGTCCGCTGGTCGCCGCCCAAGTCGAGAGCACGGCCAGCATTTCGCCAGAGCCGGCATCCGGCTAAGATGCGGCGATAGGTATTTGAAGACGATGGCGTCGTCATTGCGCGGCGAGTTCCAGGTTCACTGTTAACAAGGAGTTTCTCTCATGCATTACATCACCCCCGATTTGTGCGACGCCTATCCGGAGTTGGTGCAGGTGGTCGAGCCGATGTTCAGCAACTTCGGCGGCCGCGACTCCTTCGGCGGCGAGATCGTCACCGTCAAATGCTTCGAGGACAACTCTCTGGTCAAGGAGCAGGTCGAGCAGCCGGGGCGGGGCAAGGTGATGGTGGTCGATGGTGGCGCCTCCCTGCGTCGTGCATTGCTCGGCGACATGCTGGCGGAAAAAGCCGCGAAGAATGGCTGGGAAGGCATCGTGATTTACGGCTGCGTGCGTGATGTCGATGTTCTCGCCCAGACCGATCTCGGCATTCAGGCATTGGCCAGTCATCCGATGAAAACCGACAAGCGCGGTATTGGCGATCTCAACGTCGCCGTCACCTTCGGCGGCGTCACTTTCCGTCCGGGCGAATACGTATACGCCGACAACAACGGCATCATCGTATCGCCCAGTGCGTTGAAGATGCCAGAATAAACCCGCAGATGCATGAGCAGGATCAAGCCAAGTGGGGGCTGGTGCATGCGTTTGTCCTGGATGGACAGGGCGGTGCCAGAGCCGTTGCTCAGGAGCAACTGGCTGGCCTCAAGCTGGCCGAACAGGAAAGTCTCTGGCTGCATTGGGATCGTGGTCATCCGCAAACCCAGTCCTGGCTACGCCGCAACAGTGGGCTGAGTGCGTTCGCCTGCGATCTGCTGCTCGAAGAGAACACCCGTCCACGCCTGCTGCCGCTGCCAGAGCATGAAATGCTGCTGTTCTTGCGCGGGGTCAACCTCAATCCTGGGGCCGAACCTGAGGACATGATCTCGGTGCGTATCTTCGCCAGCGCCCAACGAGTGATTTCCCTGCGCCTGAGGCCTTTGCGCGCCACCGAAGAGCTGATTGCGGAGCTGACGCTGGGCAGCGGGCCGAAGACCGCGTCAGAGTTGATATTGAGCCTGGCAGACCATCTGACCGGCAAGATCGAGAATCTGGTGACGGAGTTGTCCGAGCAGGTCGATGAGCAGGAAGAGTTGATCGATGCCGAAGAGCGCTTGGTGCCCGACCACGCCAAGCTTCTGCAGTTGCGTCGCCGCGCCGCCAGCTTGCGACGTTTCCTCGCGCCGCAGCGGGATATCTATGCGCAACTGACGCGCAACCAAATACCCTGGTTCGTCGTCGGCGATACCGACTATTGGAACGAACTGAACAACCGCCTGACTCGTTACCTCGAAGAGCTGGAACTGAGCCGTGAGCGGGTCAGTCTGGTTCTGGAGGCTGAAAATCGGCGTATGGACCAGCGCATGAACCGCACCCTGTATCGCTTCGGCATCATTGCCGGGGTGTTCTTGCCCATCACTTTCGTCACCGGACTCTTGGGCATGAATGTCGGCGGCATTCCCGGTGCAGACAGCTCATACGGCTTCCCTATCGTTTGCCTGATCATGGTCTGTCTCGCTCTGGGGCAGTGGTGGCTACTGCGCCGTTTGCGCTGGGCCTGATGTGACTTGCCAACCCTTGAACTCGTCTAGCCGACACATCCTGTGAGGCGCGCCATGCACGATCCTTTCGAAGAATCCCTACGCGATTTGCTCAAATCGCCATCGTCGCCGCACGACGACGACGCCTGTCTGCATCGCGTGTTGAAGACCGCCAACCGCCAAGTCGGCGCCGGCGATCTATTCGCGGTGGTGGGGCATTGGCTCGGCGCCTTGATGATCGCCCTGAATAACGGCTCCGCGCATATCGCACCGGTGTCCCGCCATCCTACTTCCGCTCGTTCTACTGATAAGGCTGACTGAAATGGAACTCGATCCCTGGACTCAAAGCCTGGTAGCCGCGATGACCGCGCTCTGGACCAAAGTCGCTGTGTTCATCCCGAACCTGTTCGTGGCGCTGATTTTGGTATTGCTCGGTTTCGTCGTGGCCAAGCTACTCGATACCTTGTTGTCGAAATTGCTCGGCAAGATCGGGCTGGATCGTTTGATGGCGGGCACCGGGCTGACCAAGCTGCTCAGCCGCGCCGGCATTCAAGCACCCGTGTCCACCTTGATCGGCAA
>CBIHQF010000280.1:0-5922 GCA_966211665.1 uncultured Pseudomonas sp.
CGGTCATATCGAGGGCGAGCACCACCATGCCCGATTGCTGGCGCGGCAAAGGCGAACAGGACAGCGCCACCGGTATGCTCTCGCCATTCCGGGCGCGCAGGCTGGCCTCATGCAGCCGATAGGTTTCGTAACGCCGCCAATGCCGGTAGAACTCCGACATGCGCCATTCGCAGTCGACCTTGGGAGTGAGCAGATGGCTCAGCATCGCCGAGCCCTCCAGGTCGCCGACGGCACAGTGCATCATTTGCGCCATCGCCGGATTGGCAAAGCGGATCAGACCATCCTCGCCGACCACCATGATGCCCTCGGCGGCGTTATCCAGCACCGAGGCATTGAAGGCCCGCGCACTGTTCAACTGCTGGGTCAGATGCAGCAACTCGTTGCGGTTGCGTTCGTGGTCGAGCAGCGAGCGGATCTTGTAGCGCAGCACTTCGGGGTCGAACGGCTTGAGCATGAAATCCACCGCCCCGCAGGCATAGCCTTTGAGAACCGCCTCTTCGGTTTGCGCGATGGCCGAAATGAAGATGATCGGCGTGAAGCGCGTACGCGGATTACCGCGCATCAGGCGCGCCACCTCGAAGCCGTCCATATTCGGCATCTGCACATCCAGCAGCACCAGGCCCACCTCCTCTTCGAGCAGGCATTGCAGGGCCGCCTCGCCCGAGTCGACGCAACGCAGCCGCCAATCGCCGTCATCGAGCAATGCTTCCATCGCCTCGAGGTTCGCCGCGCGGTCGTCCACCACCAACAGCGTCTGGGTGAAGCGTTCTTCAACCTGAGCCTGTGCCATATCCACCTCCTGCGTCCTGGCGACGCCAAAAACCGTGAATGCCACGCGGGCCGGGCGAACTCGTCTCCGCGCGGCCCGCTGCTACGGTGTTGCTCCACATGCCGCCATCGACCGATCCATACCCCACTCCTGCGCCGCCCGCGCTGCCTTCAGGCCGGGAAATCGCGATCCTCCGATAGCCCGAACGGGTTATTGGGCATTGCGTTTTCATTCAGCCAGCGCGCCAGCGTGCTCAATAATTCGTCACGGCTGACCGGTTTCGCCAGATAGTCATCGGCCCCCGCGGCCATGCACTTCTCCCTGTCGCCCTTCATCGCATGGGCGGTCAGGGCAATGATCGGAATGCTGCATCGATGTTCCTGCTTGAGCAGCCGGATAGCGGTATAGCCGTCCATATTGGGCATGGCGATGTCCATCAGGATCAGATCGAAGAGCGCATCCTGATAGCGGGCTATCGCTTCGATACCGTCCTTGGCTGCGATGACTTCGAGCCCTCCTTCATCGAGCAGCGCGGTCAGGGCATAGACGTTGCGCACATCGTCGTCCACCAGCAGTACGCGGCGCCCGCTCAGTGAGGGGGCGGCCCGATTGACGGGAAGCTCCGCGCCCTGATCGAGATCGCGCACGCTGCCAAGAAAGCCTTGCACGGCAAGACTCAACGCCTGCAGATCCTCGCCCTGCTTGCGCACCACCACCGCGCTGTAGCGCCTGAGACGCTGCAGGTTCTGCCGGGTGATATCCACCCCGGTATTGATCACCACCCGGGTGCCTCCCAGCGGACGCTGCCGGTCGAGCGCCTCGAGCAGATCGAAGCCGTCCTGGTCATGCAGGTCGAGATCGATCACCAGGGCGACGAATTGCCGTTCGGCATAGGCCAGACGCGCCTGCTCGGCAGTGGCGCTGGCCACCACATCGAAGCCCAGTTGCTGCAGGTAGCCACGGTAATACTCGCGTTCGGTGGCAACGCCCTCGACCAGCAGCAGCGAAGGCAGCGGGACCGGATCGGCCTGCTGCAAATCGCGAAAGATCTGTTCGAGCTCCTCCCGGGCAACCGGCTTGACCAGGTAACGGGTGCCGTCCTCGTTCCAATTGGCCGGTTGCGGCACGCAGGAGATGATATGCACCGGCGTGGCCCGATGGATGACCTGACTGCGCAAACGGCGAAACAACTGCCAACCGCTGATATCCGGCAACAGGATGTCGAGGATCACCGCACTGAAGCGCTCCTTCTGCAGAAGGTCGAGCGCCTGTGCGCCGCTACGACAGTGCACGCAGGAGAAACCGTGGGCATGGGCCTCGTCGATGATCACCGCGGCGAAATTGGCATCGTCTTCGACGATAAGCACCGCTGGTCCCGCGCCGCTGCGTTGTGGCCCTTCGTCATTGACGGCATCGATCGGCTCGCCCACTCCCTGCACCGGCAAACGTACGGTAAAGCAGGAACCCCGCCCCGGCGTGCTCTGCAAACCGACTTCGCCGCCAAGGGCCTGCACCAGCTTACGGGTGATCGCCAAGCCTAATCCGGTCCCGCCGAAACGGCGGCTGGTCGATCCATCGATCTGCTGAAACGCCTGAAAAATCTGCTCGTGCTGGTCGGCGGCGATGCCGATGCCGCTATCGCGCACGACAAAGCTCAATTGCTCGCCGCCGTCGGCGCGACCATGGGGCTCGTAGGCGATCGTCAGGCTCACCTCGCCCTGCTCGGTGAACTTCAACGAGTTGGAAAGCAGGTTGCGCAGAATCTGGTGCAAGCGCACGCGGTCGCTGTTGATCACCTGCGGCACCCCGGGCTCCAGTTGCGTGCGCAAATACAGGCCCTTCAGTTCGGCCATGGGGCGCATGCTCGAATCCAGCTCCGCCAGCAGTTCATGCATGTGCAGCGGTTCCAGCTTGACTTGCATGCGCCCGGATTCGACCTTGGCCAGATCGAGCACGCTATTGATCAGTTGCAGCAGGTCGCTGCCGGCACGGTGCACGATATCGGCATGCTTGGCCTGCTTGGCGGTGAGATTGCCGGCGCTGTTCTGGCGCAGCTGGTCGCTGAGGATCAGGATGCTGTTGAGCGGCGTGCGCAGCTCATGGGACATATTGGCGAGAAACTCGGACTTGTAGCGGTTGGCCAATACCAACTGCTCGGCCTGGTCGCGCAGCCGTTGCTCGGCGGCCTTGCGCTCGCTGATATCGATGATCACCGCCTGCACCAGAGTGTCGTCGCCACTGCGGATCGGCGACAAACCGACCTCCAGGGGAATCAGCCGACCGTCGCGGTGCTGGCCGAACAGATCGCGGTTGCTGCCCATACGCCGCGGTTCGGGATTGTCCTGATAACCGCGACGAAAGGACACGTGGTTATGCCTCAGGTCCTTGGGTAGCAACATTTCCACCGACTGGCCGAACAGCTCCTGGCGCGAGTAACCGAACAATTGCTCGGCCTGCTGGTTGACCATGGCGATCTGCCCGCGGCTGTCGACCAATACGATGGCATTGGGCGAAGCCTCGACCACCAGGCGAAAACGCTGCTCGGCCGCCTTGCGCTCGCTGATGTCGATGATTACCGCCTGCACCCAGCGCTCCTGGCCGCTGCGCAACGGCGACAGGCCGACCTCCAACGGGATCAGCCGACCGTCGCGGTGCTGGCCGAACAACTCGCGGTTATTGCCCATGCGCCGCGGCTCGGGGTTCTCCTGATAGCCGCGACGCAGGCCGATATGCCCTTCGCGCTGGTCCCCCGGCAGCAACTTCTCCACCGGCTGGTGCAGCAACTCCTGGCGCTCGTAACCGAACATCTGCTCGGTTTGCCGGTTGACCATGACGATCGACCCGTTGCTATCGACCAATACGATGGCATTGGGCGAGGCCTCGACCACCAGACGGAAGCGCTCCTCGGCGCCCTTGCGCGCCCTCAGGTCGATCAGGTTGAGTAGATAATTGGCCCCGCCGGACACCGCCAGCACGCTCAGGCTCAGGGTGACCGGAATGCTGTCGCCATCGCTGCGGTGCGCCTCGTAGTCGTTGGCCATCATCGGGGTATCGGCTTCGTCGACCAGATCGCCGAGCTGATCGATCATCGGCAGAAAACGCCGCACCCGCTCGCCGATCAACGCCTGCGACGGACAATCGAGCAATTCCGCCGCCCGCTGATTGGCCATCTCGATACGCCCCTCGGCATTGCACAACAAGGTCGGCACCGGCAGGCGCTCGACCAGCAGGCGAAAACGCTGCTCGCGCTCGCTCAGTTGCCCGGTGGTCAGGCTGTTGACATAGAGTTGGCGCTCGCGCAGGTACAGGTAACCGCCAACCAGCAAGGCCAGCAATGTGGCGGCGGCCAGGCCCGCCCACAAGCTGAAGGCCATGCTTTGCCCGCCCAGGGCGACCTCGTAACGGGCGGTACTGCCCACCTCTATCAGCCAGGTACGGCCATAGAGCGGCAACTCTATGGCCTGACGAAAACGTGGCTTCCAGGCGTCGAGCGGCTCGTCATCCTCGAGCATGGTGGTGCCCAGAGCATCTCGATCCTTGATCGAGATATCGAACAGGCGGCTCTGCGGGCCGAATATCCCGACCATCAGGTCTTCGATGCGAAAGGCACCGTAGACGAAACCGATAAGCGCGGCGCGACGCTCCTCCTCGTTGGTCAAGGGCATATCCGGGTGGAACACCGGCAGGTACAGCAGCACGCCGCCCTGTATACCTTCCCGGGTTTCCTGTTTCAGCGTGAGCGGGGCACTGAGGGTGGCGTCGCCGCTGTCGAGCGCGTGCTCTATGGCGGCGCGGCGCACCGGTTCGCTGAGCATGTCGAAGCCCTGCACCTGGCGATTGCGCCAGTCGAGCGGGCTGATGAAATCGATCAATACGTAAGCGTCGCGCGACCCGGCCGGAAAGGGGGAAAAATCCTTGCGCCCGTTCGCCTCGCTATCCGCCAGATAAGCGTCGAGCTCGCCCCGGGTGAAATGGCGCGCCCACCCCAGCGCCATGATGCCGGGGTAACGATCCTGCAAGCGCAACTGGTCGACGGCCCGGTCCCACTGCTCCAAGGTTACCTGATCGCTGCCGATCATCAGCCCGGCAATGCCACGCAGCACCATTTCGTAGGCCCGCATACGCGCCTGCACGCGCTGCCCCACTTCCTGGGCCTCGATGCCGAAACGCTTCTGGCTCTCCTCCAGGTTGCGGCTTTCCAGCGCCTGCCATTGCCAGACGGTCAATCCACCGAGCCCGGACAGCAGTGCCAAGGTCACGCCTATCGCGCGCCAGGGCCGAGGAGGAATGGAACGGTGCCTGTCTTCCATGAACGCTCCCGAGTAATCCACATCGGGCGAGCACGCATCTGGGTACTGCACGGCTCCCCTCAAAGCAGTCTAGTCAGGATTCGAACGACAGGCCCTTTGCCAACAGTGAGTCGACAGGCGGCAAAAAGGCCCCTTGATTGGAGGGGCCTTTCAGGAGAAGAGCGACGATTACGAAGGTTACAGCGGACGCAGGTTGATCTCGACCCGACGGTTCTGTGCGCGACCGGCCTCGGTTGCGTTGCTGGCGATCGGCTGATTCGGGCCTGCACCGTAGGCGGAGATCCGCTGCGCCGATACGCCGTTGCTGGTCAGGTAGGACGCGACGCTTTGCGCACGGCGGTTCGACAGGTTCTGATTCAGCTCCAGGGAGCCAGTGCTGTCGGTATGACCGACGATATCGATGCCGTTCTTGTCGAACTCCTTGAACACCAGCACCAACGAATTCAGTGTCGAATAAAAGCCGCTGGAAATATCCGCCGAGTTGCTGGCGAAGGTGATATTGCCCGGCATGATCAGCGTCAGCTCGTCGCCATTGCGCTGCACTTGCACGCCGGTGCCTTGCAGAGTTTGCCGCAACTTGGCCTCTTGGGTGTCGACGTAATAGCCATAGCCGCCGCCCGCCGCACCGCCCACCGCGGCACCGATCAGGGCGCCCTTGGCACGGTCTTTCTTGCTCGAGGTGGCGGCACCGATCACGGCGCCCGTCACGGCGCCCACACCGCCATAAATCCCTGCCTTGCCCGCTTCGCGCTCGCCGGTGTAAGGGTTGGTGGTGCAGCCTGCCAATAGCGACAGACCGAGGGTTGCAAATGCCAGATTTCGCCACTTGTTCATAGGTACTTC
>CBIHQF010000281.1:0-5891 GCA_966211665.1 uncultured Pseudomonas sp.
ATCGAAACGTTACGACCTTGAGCAACAAAACTCGGCAGAGTGGCTGGAAGTTGGCGGGCGACTTTATCAGCATCGTCCCGATTTGGGAAGCTCCCAAATACGCAAGCTCCAGTGCCAGTCAATCTTGCCGATACATATTTATTCAATAAGATCAGCGCGTTACGAACCTCTGGGTAACGCTTTTCGACAACCGGCTGGCAGTCGTTACGACCACCCCCCTCAAGAAGGCTGCGAACTTTAATGGGCGACGTATCCCGTGTCAACTCGGGGTCGGCGAAAACTTCCGCTGTGCTGACAAGTACTTGCGGCACCGCCACGAGAAACCAGGGCTCCGGCAACTGCAGCGGGGTGAGCTGCTCGCCCACGCCTTCGGCGAAGGCCGCGCGGCCGCGCACGAATACCGGCACGTCGGCACCGAGCGTCAGGCCCAGGGCGGCCAGGCGCTCTTCGTCCCAGTTCAGCTGCCACAGCCGATCGAGGCCGAGCAGGGTGGTGGCCGCATCCGAGCTGCCGCCGCCGATACCGCCGCCCATGGGCAGGCGTTTATCCAGCCAGATATCGGCGCCCAGGGCGCAGCCGGCCTGCTGCTGCAGTTGGCGGGCGGCGCGCACGATCAGGTTGCTGTCGTGGGGCACGCCGTCGATGGCGTTGTGCAGGCGGATCTCGCCGTCGTCGCGCAGGGCGAAACCGAGTTCGTCGCCGAAATCGAGGAACTGAAACAGCGTTTGCAACTGGTGATAGCCGTCGGCGCGGCGACCGAGGATATGCAGCATCAGGTTGAGCTTGGCCGGCGCCGGCAGCACCAATTCGGCGGAGGCGGGGATTGCCGGAGGGGTCATTGGCCGAGCTGGCGCGGTTGCCAGTCCTTGATCACCAGGGTCACTTGCAGGCCATGGCCTTGCAATTTCAGGCGTTCGGGCAGCCAGTAGCCATCCTGCTCGGCATAGCGCAGGTATTCCACTTGCCAGCCATCCTGGCTCAACTGGGCCAGGTGGCTGTCGCTGTCGAGGGTCAGGCGGCTCTTGCTGTCTGGCGCGGGCAGGCCGCGTATCCACCAGGTCAGGTGCGAGACCGGCAGGTTCAGGCCCAGTTGCTGCTGCAACAGTTGTTCCGGCGATTCGGCCTGGTAGCGGCCCTGGTTGGCGACTTCGAGAAGGATTTCGCCCGGGCGGCCGGTCAGGCGTGCGGCGCCGCGGCCAAGGGGGCCGGACAGGCGAATGTCGTAGTAGTCCTGACGCTGCAGCCAGAACAGGGTGCCGCTGCCGGAGTCTTTTGGCGCGCGGATGCCGACCTTGCCGCTGATCTGCCAGGCATCCAGGGTGGCGATCTGCTGCTTGTGCGCTTGCCAGCGGGCCGGGTCGCCCTGGCCCTCGAGGGCTTCGCGGGGGCTTAGTCCGGCGCAGCCGGCGAGCAGGGTGATAAGGCTGATTGCAAGGAGGTGGCGCAGGTATTGCGGGACTACAAGCATTAAAACGTCTCTGAGCCGGTCAGGCGCAGCAGGGTGCTGCGCAGGATGGCGTTGTCGGGTTGTTGTTCGAGGGCGGAGGCCCAAATTTTCCGGGCTTCGCGTTGTTTGCCGCTGGCCCACAGCACTTCGCCGAGATGGGCGGCGACTTCCGCATCCGGATACAGCTCGAGTGCGCGGCGCAGCAACTGTTCGGCCTCGTCGAGGTTGCCCATGCGGTAATTGACCCAGCCCAGGCTATCGATGATGGCCGGGTCGTCCGGGTCGAGTCGCAGCGCCTGTTCGATCAGCTCCTTGGCTTCGGCGTAGCGCGTGGTGCGGTCCGCCAGGGTGTAGCCGAGGGCGTTTAGGGCCATGCTGTTATCCGGCTCGCGCTCGATGATGAAGCGCAGGTCGCGTTCCAGTTGCGCGAGGTCGTCGCGCTTTTCCGCGAGCATGGCGCGGGTATAGAGCAGGTTGAGGTCTTCGGGGAATTGCTCCAGGGCCTGCTCGATGAGCTGCCAGGCGGCGTCATGGTGTTGCTGCTTGGCCAACGCCTCGGACTCGATCAGGTAGAGCTGAATGGCATAGTCGGGTTGCAGCTGGCGCGCCTTGGCCAGGCGCTCGGCGGCCTCTTCGCCACGCTGGTTGTCGAACAGCAGTTCGGCCATGCGTGCCTGTGCGGGCAGGTAGTCGTTGCCGGGGCCGACCAGGCCGTATTCCATCACGGCGCTATCGAGCTCTTGCAGCTCCTCATAGGCGCGCGCCAGGTTGTAGTGGGCGGCATCGACGTGGCTATCGCGCTCGACCAACTCCTCGAGGTAGACGATGGCTTCGCGCCAGGCGCCGGCCTCCAGGCTCACCAGCGCCAGGGAAAAGCGCAGGTCGTTGTCTTCGGGGTATTGCTGTACCAGCGTGACGAATTCTTTTTGCGCGTCTTCCAGGCGTTCCTGTTCGACCAGGGTGCGCGCATAGGTCAGGCGTACGCGCTTGTCGTCCGGGTGCTGGCGCAGGCCTTTTTCCAGCAGCGGTATGGCTTCGGCGCCGCGCTCCAGGCTTTGCAGCAGGCGGGCTTGCAGCAGCAAGGGCGCCACGTCGCTTTGTTTGGGGTGTTGCTCCAGCAGATCCAGAGCTTCCTGCGGGCGACCGTCCTGTTGCAGCAGCAGGGCTTTGCCGAACAGCAACTGGCCGTTGTCCGGGTGCTTGCTCAGCAGGCGATCGAAGCTTTGCAGCAGGCCGTTGCGGGTATCGGGGTCGGACTCGGCGGCGGACAAGGCGAGGAAATCGAAATGGGTATTGCCCTGGCGTTGCAGGACCTTTTCCATATAACTCATGGATTCGTCGTAGCGCCCGGCCCGGGCCAGCTGCACGGCGGCGGCGCGTTGCGCGTCGATCTGCTCGGGGGCGTTCTTCGCCCATAGCAGCGCGGTAGTCATCGCGGCCTGTTCGGCGCCGAGGTATTCGGCGATGCGAAAACCGCGCTCGGCTACGCCGGCGTCCTGCGTCGCTTCGGCTTGCGCCACGTAATTGTCCAGGGCGATATCGAAGCGGTTGCGCTGGCCCGCGAGTTCGGCGGTCAGCAGCGACAGCAGGGTTTCCTTGCTGAACGAGCCATAGGCCACGGGTTCCGCGGGCTGCTCGACAGCGGAAGGCTCTTCCACCGGTGGCGTACCGTCCTCGGGGGCGGGGGCAAAGGTTTGACAGCCACCCAGGAAAACAGCGGCGGTCAGCAACGCAAAGGATCTATTCATAGGGAGATATGTGGCCAACTTGCGGTCGGGTCATCATGACACAAGCCATTGGGCAAGCCCATGGGGCATGGCGCGATAGCGCATTACAGTAAATTCATCGTTAGATCGCGCATGGCGGCTATGGCGGTATCGGATCGGTGCCAGGGCGCTCGTCCACGAGACAACCATTTGGGACAATAGTCGGCGGTGGTTGTTCTCCCCTTGGCGAAGTAGGACAATTGCGCGCCTCCATCAGTTCAGCGAAGCGCATGGCCTTTCTCGCCCTTGGTATCAATCATAAAACCGCTTCGGTGGATGTCCGCGAGCGCGTGGCATTTACCCCCGAGCAGTTGGTTGAGGCGTTGCAGCAGCTATGCCTGCGCACCAGTACCCGCGAAGCGGCGATCCTCTCGACCTGCAACCGCAGCGAACTGTACCTGGAGCAGGACAGTCTGACCGCCGAAGAGGTGCTCGCCTGGCTGGCCGATTACCACGGACTGGATCTCGACGAGCTGCGCGCCTGCGCCTATATCCACGAAGACGATGCCGCCGTGCGCCATATGATGCGCGTGGCCTCGGGCCTGGACTCGATGGTGCTGGGCGAGCCGCAGATCCTCGGCCAGATGAAGTCCGCCTACGCCGTGGCCCGCGAAGCCGGCACCCTGGGGCCGCTGCTCGGGCGCTTGTTCCAGGCCACTTTCGGCACCGCGAAAACCGTGCGCACCGATACCGCGATCGGCGAGAATCCGGTCTCGGTGGCCTTTGCCGCCGTGAGCCTGGCCAAGCAGATTTTCAGCAACCTGCACCGCAGCCAGGCGCTGTTGATCGGGGCGGGCGAGACCATCAGCCTGGTGGCGCGCCATCTGCACGATCAGGGCATCAAGCGCATCGTTGTGGCCAACCGCACCCTGGAACGTGCCAGCAGCCTGGCCGAACAGTTCGGCGCCCACGCGGTGCTGCTCTCGGAAATTCCCGATGAATTGATCAACAGCGACATCGTCATCAGCTCCACCGCCAGCCAGTTGCCGATTCTCGGCAAGGGCGCGGTCGAGCGGGCGCTGAAGAAACGCAAGCACAAGCCGATCTTCATGGTCGATATCGCCGTGCCGCGCGACATCGAGCCCGAAGTCAGCGAGCTGGACGACGTGTATTTGTACACCGTCGACGACCTGCACGAGGTTATCGCGGAAAACATCAAGAGCCGCCAGGGAGCGGCCCAGGCCGCCGAAGAGCTGGTCGCGGTCGGCGCCGAAGATTTCATGGCGCGCTTGCGCGAGTTGGCAGCTGTGGATGTGCTTCGGGCTTATCGCCAACAAGCCGAGCGCTTGCGCGACGAAGAGCTGGCCAAGGCCCTGCGCCTGCTGAGCAACGGCAGCTCGGGCGAGGAAGCGCTGGCGCAACTGGCACGTGGGCTGACCAACAAACTGCTGCACGCGCCCAGCGTGCAACTGAAAAAATTCTCCGCCGATGGCCGCATCGATGCGCTCGGTGTGGCCCAGGAACTCTTTGCCCTCGACGAGGGCGCGCCGCCTGCTTCTACCCATAGCAGCTCGGTCAATAAATAAAGGTCTGCAATGAAAGCGTCGCTGCTCACTAAACTCGATCTGCTGCAGGATCGTTACGAAGAACTCACCGCGCTGTTGGGCGATGCCGAAGTGATCGGCAACCAGACGCAGTTTCGCGCCTATTCCAAGGAATATGCGGAAATCGAACCGGTAAACCAGGCGTTCCGCGCCTTCCGCAAGGTGCAGGCCGACCTCGAGGGCGCACAGGCGCTGCTCAAGGACAGCGACCCGGACATGCGCGAAATGGCCGAGGAGGAAGTCGCCGAGGCCAAGGAAAAGCTGGCCGAGCTCGAAGACAACCTGCAACGCATGCTGTTGCCGAAGGACCCCAACGACGGGCGCAACGTGTTCCTCGAAGTGCGCGCCGGCACCGGCGGCGACGAGGCGGCGATCTTCTCCGGCGATCTGTTCCGCATGTACTCGCGCTATGCAGAGCGCCGTGGCTGGCGCGTCGAGATACTCTCGGCCAGCGAAGGCGAACACGGCGGCTATAAGGAAGTGATCGCCCGGGTCGAGGGCGACAACGTCTACGGCAAGCTCAAGTTCGAGTCCGGTGCGCACCGCGTGCAGCGCGTGCCTGAAACCGAATCCCAGGGCCGCATCCACACCTCGGCGTGCACCGTGGCGGTGCTGCCCGAGCCGGACGAGCAGATGGCCATCGACATCAACCCGGCCGACTTGCGCGTGGATACCTACCGCAGCTCCGGCGCCGGCGGCCAGCACGTCAACACCACCGACTCGGCGATCCGCATCACTCACATTCCCACCGGCACCGTGGTCGAGTGCCAGGAAGAGCGCTCGCAGCACAAGAACCGCGCCAAGGCCATGGCTTGGCTCGCTGCCAAACTGAAAGACCAGCAGGAAGCCGCCGCGCACCAGGAAATTTCCGATTCGCGCAAATTGCTGGTCGGCTCCGGCGACCGCTCCGAGCGCATTCGCACCTACAACTTTCCCCAGGGCCGGGTCACCGATCACCGCATCAACCTGACCCTGTATTCGCTGAACGAAGTGATGGCCGGCGGCGTCGACGCGGTGATCGAACCGCTGCTGGTCGAATACCAGGCCGACCAGTTGGCGGCGCTGGGCGATTGATTCCCTCGCCCCTTGGGGGGGAGGTTAGGAAGAGGGGAGCGGTATCGGCCAGCGCCGGTT
>CBIHQF010000282.1:0-5869 GCA_966211665.1 uncultured Pseudomonas sp.
AGGAAGCGAGCAATGCCGAGGCGATCAAAACCTGGCTGAGAGCCAACCCCTGGGTGGTCGAAACCTGGTTGAAGGGTGTCAACACCCGCGACGGTGGCGATGGCCATCAGGCGGTGGTCGCGGCTTTGAAATAAGCGCCTGGATTGCGTAGGGTGATTGGCAGGTCGCCTGGCCGCCTGTCAATCGCCCGCAGGCCGTTGAAAAACTACCTGCCAGATCATTTAAAGAATCCTTCGATGCCGCTACCCAGCCGCCAGACCCTATTGCCGTTCCTCCGCTGGCTGCCCAACAGCAGCCGGCGCAGCCTGGCCAACGATCTGCTGGTCGGCCTCAGCGGCGCTATCCTCGCGCTGCCGCAATCCATCGCCTACGCCCTGATCGCCGGCTTGCCCGCCGAGTACGGCCTGTACGCGGCCATAGTGCCGGTGATAATCGCCTGCCTGTGGGGCTCCTCGTGGCATCTGATCTCGGGGCCGACCGCGGCGATTTCCATCGTTCTGTTCACCAGCGTCAGCCCTTTGGCCACGCCGGGCAGCGAGGATTTCGTCGCCCTGATTCTGTTGCTGACCTTTCTCGCCGGGGTGTTCCAGTGGCTGCTCGGGCTGCTGCGCTTCGGCGCCCTGGTCAACTTCGTCTCGCATTCGGTGGTGCTGGGGTTCACCCTCGGCGCCGCGGTGGTGATCGCCCTCGGACAACTGCCGAACCTGCTCGGCATCAGCGTGCCGAGCCAGACCACGGCCTTGGCCAGCCTGCTCGGTATCGGCCAGCATCTGCCGGAAACCGATTGGCGCTCCCTGGCCGTGGCCGTGTTCACTCTGGCGGTCAGCCTGCTGTGCAAACGGCTGTGGCCGCGCTCGCCGGCGCTGCTGATCGGCCTGGTGATCGCCAGCCTGGTGGTGCTGGCATGGCCGGCGCAGCTCGTCGGCATCGCCCTGGTCAGTTCGTTCGAAGGCAGCCTGCCGCCGTTCAGCCCACTGAGCTTCGAGCTGTCGAGCGTGCAGCAGTTGCTGCCCGCCGCCGTTGCCTGCGGCATGCTCGGGCTGGTCACCAGCTTGTCGATCGCCCGCGCCTTGGCCAGCAGATCCCAGCAGTTTCTCGACGCCAACCAGGAAGTCCGTGCCCAGGGCCTGTCGAATATCATCGGCCCCTGGTTCTCCGCCTCGCTGTCGGCCGGCTCCTTCACCCGCTCGGCGCTGAACCTGCAAGCGGGGGCCAAATCGCCCCTGGCCGGGGTGTTTTCCGCGCTGCTGGTCGCGGTGTTCGCGCTGTTCGGCGCCAAGCTGATCGCGCATATCCCGCTGCCGAGCATGGCCGCGGGGATTCTGCTGATCTGCTGGGGCCTGGTGGATATCCCCAGCGTGCGCGCGCTGTTCCGCGTCAGCCGCTCGGAGTTTCTGGTGATGCTGCTGACGCTGCTCGCCACCCTGCTGCTGGAGCTGCAAACGGCGATCTATGCCGGGGTCCTGGCCTCGCTGTTTTTCTACCTCAAACGCACCTCGCAGCCGCGGGTGAAGTTCTGGCAGGAAGGCGAGGAGGAAGTGCTGCGGGTGGAGGGTTCGATCTTTTTCGGCGCCTGTCATTACCTGCAACAGATCATCCAGCGCAGCGTCGGTGAGCGGGTGATCATCGATGCCCACCACGTCAATTTCATCGACTATGCCGGGGTCACCATGCTGCATCAGGAGGCCCGCCGCCTGCAGGCGCAACAGCGCTCGCTGGTCCTGCGCCGCGCCAGGCCCCAGGTGATCGAAGAAATCCAGAAACTCGAAGGCGCCGAGCACTGTCCGGTGCAGTTCGAGGACTGGTCTTCGCCAACAGCTAACTAATGCTCTGAATACGCACCTCCCCTTGCCGGTCGAGCACGTCGACCATCACATGACTGCCGGAGCGACGCAGCGCCAGGTCCACGGAGCCCTTGCCCACGCTGAGATGACGCAGGATCACCTCGTCGAGAAAATCAGCGAGCACCGGCTGGTTGAAGGTGACGTGCAACGCCACGGGGTCGAAGCTCAGCCCCAGGCAGGACTGGATCATCGACAGCGGCGCTGCGGCCGCCCAGGCCTGTGGCGCACAAGCGACCGGATAGAAGGTCGGGCCCTGGGTACGCTGCCTGGAAAACCCGCAGAACAATTCCGGCAGCCGACGCAGATCGATATAAGTGGAGGCGGCGAACAGCCCTTCGAATATGCGCGCCGCCTCATGGCGGAAACCGTAGCGCACCAGCCCGGCGGCGATGATGGCGTTGTCGTGCGGCCAGACCGAACCGTTGTGGTAGCTCATCGGGTTGTAGCGTGCCTGCGACGAGGCCAGGGTGCGTACCCCCCAACCGGAAAACGAGGTGCTGTCCATCAACGCCGCGACCACCGACGGCGCCCGCTCGGGGTAGGCGATGCCGGTAAAGAGCGCATGCCCGGCATTCGATGCGCGCACCCGACAAGCCACCTTGTTGCCGTCGAGCGCCAGGACGTAGGTGCCGAGTTCCTCGTCGAAGAAGCGCGCGTCGAACTGGCGGCGCAAGCCTTCGGCCCGGCTCTTCAGGGTTTCCGCGCGCACGCTGTCGCCGAGCCGCTGGGCCATGCCGGCCGCGCCTTGCCAGGCACCATAGACATAGGCCTGCACCTCGACGATGGCAATCGGGCCCTGGGCCAGCGTGCCGTCGGCATGGAACACCGAATCATGGCTGTCTTTCCAGCCCTGGTTGAGCAGGCCTTCGGCCGATTGCCGCCCATATTCGACAAAACCGTCGCCATCGCGGTCGCCGGCCTGGTCGATCCAGGCCAACGCCGCCTCGATCTGCGGCCAGAGTTCGCGGATCGTCGCCAGGTCGTCGGTGCGTTCCAGGTAGGCGCTGGCGAGCATGACGAACAGCGGGGTGGAGTCGATGCTGCCGTAGTAGCGGCGAAACGGCACTTCGCCGAGATTAGCCATTTCGCCGTGCCGTAGCTCATGCAGGGTCTTGCCGGGTTCGGCGTCCGTACGCGGATCGAAGGCGTTCGCCTGGTTGGCGGCCAGGTGCCTGAGCACGCCGCGGGCGATGCTCGGGTCGAGCCAGAGCATTTGCCAGGCGGTGATCAGCGCATCGCGGCCGAACACCGTGCTGAACCAGGGAATGCCCGCATAGGGATAGAGCCCCTCGGGCATTTCGGTCATCAGCATGTAGAGGTCGGAGATGCTACGGCGCACCGCCTCGTTGAAGATTTCATTGGAAGTCTCGATCGATGCGGCGCGCGAAGAGAAGGTGCGCAACGACCGCCGGGCATCGCGCACGGAACTGAAAAAGGCATGCCTGGCTGGCAGCTGCAGTTCCTGCTCGCTGCAGTTGATGTCGATGAACAGCGAGCGGCTTTCATGGGGCGCCAGTTCCAGCTCGAATACCGCCTGATCGCAGCTCAGGCTGCTCGGCGCGGGTTCGAACCTGAGCCGGGTGCTGCGCCGCTTGTGGTCGAGTCCGGTATACGACAGCAGCACGGCCTGCGCACCGACCTCGGCCGCATGCACGGCGCCGCGGCGCGCGCGACGGGTGCCGCGCACCTCGAAAAGATCGGTGAAGTCGGCGGAAAATTCGAGCTTGAGCCGAACCACCTGGGGCTTTTCATCGAAGTTGCGCAGCGTCAGCCGCTCGAAGCATGCGCCATTCCAGAGAAAGCGCGAGCGGCGCAGATGCAACAAATCGTGGTGCAGGACAATCCGCCCCTCGCTATCGAGCAGGTCGGGGTTGGTCAGGTCGCAGGAGAGCATGGTGTTGTCGTCGCGCAGGGTCGAGCTGAGCAGCATCGGCCGCGCACCGTCCAACGTCAGATAGAGCATCGCCAGGTGGCGGGTGTCGTTGTGGAAAATGCCCTGGGGGCTGTTCGGCGCCGCCAACACATCGCCATTGGGGTCGAACACGGCGAAAGTGTCGCCATGATTCAAGGTGCGTGGGCGCAGCTCCTGTAGCGATGCGCTGGCCGGGATGGAGAAAGGCGCAGCTTTTCTGCTGGTGCTGACCAGGTGCTGATAGAGCCCCAGGTAATCCTTGGTCATCCGCTCGACGGTGAAGCGCCGTTCGAAAGTCGCTCTGATCCGCTCGCGCTCAAGCTCGCCCAGCCGCTCGAGCGCAGCGACCGCCTCGTCGATATTGTCGACGATAAAGCCGGACACGCCCTCGTCTATCACCTCGCTGACCGAGCCCCCACGAAAGGCGATCACCGGCGTACCGCAGGCCATGGCCTCGATCATCACCAGGCCGAAAGGCTCCGGCCAATCGATGGCGAAGAGCAGGGCGCGGGCATTGCCGAGAAACTCGGCTTTCTGTTGTTCGTCGATCTCGCCGATAAATTCGACCTCGGCATGCGCTTCGACCAACGGTGCTATGACTTCCTCCCAGTACTGCCGATCGGCTCTGTCGATCTTGGCGGCGATCTTCAGCGGCAGGCCAGCCCGCATGGCGATTTCGATGGCCCGATCCGGGCGCTTTTCCGGGGAAATGCGCCCGAGAAACGCCAGGTAGTCGCCCGTGGGCTCGCGCTTGAACGGCAGCAAATCGCGCGGCAAGCCGTGGTAAACATTCGCCGCCCAGTTCATCGTCGGTGGCAACGGGCTGCGCTGTTGCAGCGAGAGCGAGACCAGCGGCACATTCGGGAATTGGGTGTAGAAGGATTGATAATCGGGCAGGTCGAGGCGGCCGTGCAGGGTCGTGACGGTGCGCTCGGCGAAGTGGCGGATCAGCGGGAAATGCAGGATATCCAGGTGGAAATGCAGCACGTCGAATTCATCCGCCTGCCTGACCACCTGATCCAGCATCAGGATGTGGTACGGAATCTCATTCTGGACCGCCGGGTTGAGTCGCAATGCCATGGACGAACCAGGCACTAGGCGGGCCCGGGTCTGCGAGTCACCGCTGGCAAACAGGGTCACCTCATGGCCCTGACGAACCAACTCTTCGGTGAGGTAGGAGACGATTCGTTCGATACCGCCATACAAATGCGGCGGGCAGCGCTCGGTCAATGGCGCGATCTGGGCGATTTTCATCGATAAGACCTCCAGCAAAACAAAGGCATTCGCTGGTCGGCGGTGTGTCGCCTCGATCCGGTAATCCGATGCCTGACGAAAGGAGTACGGCAATCGGCGGCGACCGGCCCCTGGGCCGGCAATGGGCCGTGCAAGCGAAGCACAAGGGCCGAGGCGGACGACGCACGCCGGCGGGTCCGGCTCAATAGATCACTGGTATTGACCTTGGACGGCGCCGGCGAATTCCTCGGGAGTGCCGACCGATCGTCCCGCAGCGCGCCGCCCGGGCGTCAAGCCAATTGCTTGCGCAACTCGGCCAGCACCGGCGCGCTGTCCGGGCGCACGCCGCGCCAGAGGAAAAACGCCTCGGCGGCCTGTTCGACCAGCATGCCCAGGCCATCCAGAGTTCGGCCCGCGCCCTGCTCTGCGGCCCAACGGTTGAAGGCGGTCGCTTCCTTGCCATACATCATGTCGTAGCACAGGGTGTGGCCGGGTTCGATCAGGCTGGCGGCGAGCGGCGGCAACTCGCCGGCCAGGCTCGCCGAGGTGGCATTGACGATCAGATCCACCGGTGCGTTCAGCCAATCGAAAGCACTGGCCGCCACCGGGCCGAGGTCGGCGAACTCGTTGGCCAATTGTTCGGCTTTGGCCACCGTGCGGTTGGCGATTACCAGGGCCGCCGGCTGTTGCGCGAGAAACGGCTCGAGCACCCCGCGCGCGGCACCGCCGGCACCCAGCAGAAGGATGCGTTTGCCCGCCAGTTCGAAGCCGGCGTTGGCCGTCAGGTCGCGCACCAGCCCAGCGCCGTCGGTGTTATCGCCGAGCAGGCTGCCGTCGTCGAGCTTCTTCAGGGTATTCACCGCACCGGCACGCTGGGCAC
>CBIHQF010000283.1:0-5854 GCA_966211665.1 uncultured Pseudomonas sp.
GGTGAAACCCGCCAAGCGCCAAGTCAGCGGCGGGTTGCACCCGCCCTACCGAAGAATTCCAACCCCGGACGACCGGGGTGCAGACCGAATACCGCGGGACGGCCCGCTTTCCCTTTCGAGGGTTTTGCTGATGTTCGACAAACTGCTGATCGCCAACCGTGGCGCCATTGCCTGCCGCATCCTGCGTACCCTGCATGCACTTGAGGTCAAGGGTGTGGCCGTCTACTCCGAAGCCGACGCCGCAAGCCTGCATATCCAACAGGCGGACGAGGCCCATAGCCTGGGCGAAGGCCCGGCCGCTGGAACCTATCTGCAGGTCGAGAAGATTCTCGCCGTGGCTCAACAGTCCGGTGCCCGAGCCATCCATCCCGGCTACGGTTTTCTCTCGGAAAACGCCGCCTTCGCCGAAGCCTGCGAAGCCGCGGGCATCGCCTTCGTCGGCCCGACGCCGCAGCAGCTGCGGGTATTCGGTCTGAAACACACCGCCCGCGCCCTGGCCAAACAGCACGGCGTGCCGATGCTCGAAGGCACCGAGTTGCTGGAAAGCCTCGACGCCGCATTGATCGCCGGCGAGCAAGTCGGTTACCCGGTCATGCTCAAGAGCACCGCTGGCGGCGGTGGCATCGGCATGCGCGTCTGCCATAGCGCCGAGGAACTGAGCGAGGCCTTCGACGCGGTCAAGCGCCTGGGGCAGAACAACTTCAGCGACAGCGGCGTGTTTATCGAGAAATACATCCAGCGCGCCCGCCATCTGGAAGTGCAGGTATTCGGCGATGGTCAGGGCGAAGTATTGGCCCTGGGTGTGCGCGACTGCTCGGTACAGCGGCGCAACCAGAAGGTGCTGGAAGAAACCCCGGCGCCGAATCTGCCGGCCGGCATGGCCGAGCAGCTGTGCGCCGCGGCGATTCAACTGGCCAAGGCGGTGAATTACCGCAGCGCCGGCACCGTCGAATTCGTCTACGACAGCGAAGCGGCGCGCTTCTACTTTCTGGAAGTGAACACCCGTCTGCAGGTCGAGCACGGCGTTACCGAACAGGTATGGGGCGTCGACCTGGTGCGCTGGATGATCGAACTGGCGGCCGGCGACCTGCCGCCTTTGGCCGAGCTGGCAAAGAACCTGAAACCCAGCGGCCATGCGATCCAGGCGCGGTTGTATGCCGAAGACCCGGGCCGCGACTTCCAGCCCAGCCCCGGCCTGCTCACCGCCGTGGACTTCCCCAAGGCCGATGGCAAGACGCTGCGTATCGACACCTGGGTCGAGGCCGGCTGCGAGATTCCGCCGTACTTCGACCCGATGATCGCCAAGGTCATCACCTGGGCCGACACCCGCGCGCAGGCCAGCGCCGCCCTCGATCAAGCGCTGAGCGACACCCTGCTCTACGGTGTGGAAAGCAACCGCGACTACCTGCGGCAGATCCTGATCGACGCGCCTTTCGCTGGCGGCAAGCCCTGGACCCGTTGTCTGGAAGGCCTGACCTACCGGGCCAGCACCTTCGAAGTGCTGAGCGCCGGCACCCAGACCACGGTGCAGGACTTCCCCGGCCGCCTCGGCTACTGGGCCGTCGGCGTGCCGCCATCCGGACCGATGGACGACCGCGCGCTGCGCCTGGGCAACCGCCTGCTGGGCAACGAGCAAGGCGCCGCCGGCCTGGAAATCACCATGAGCGGCCCGACCCTGCGCTTCAATACCGATGCCGTGGTCGCCGTGACCGGCGCACCGATTCCGCTGAACGTCGATGGAATCGAGCAACCGCTGAATACCGCGCTGCCGATCAAGGCCGGCAGCACCCTGAGTCTCGGCACCATCCAGGGCGCGGGGGCACGTAGCTACCTGTGCCTGCGCGGCGGCGTGCAAGTGCCGGATTATCTCGGCAGCAAAAGCACCTTCACCCTCGGCCAGTTCGGCGGCCATGGCGGCCGTGCCTTGCGCGCCGGCGATGTGCTGCATCTATTACCGCTCGCCGATAACACCACAGGCGCGCAATTGCCCGTCGAGCTGTGCGACGCGCTGCCTGCCGTGCGCGAAATTCGCGTGATCTATGGCCCCCACGGTGCGCCGGAATACTTCACCCCGGCCTATATCGAAACCTTCTTCGCCACCGCCTGGGAAGTGCACTTCAACTCCAGCCGCACCGGCGTGCGCCTGATCGGCCCCAAGCCGGAATGGGTGCGCGACAGCGGCGGCGAGGCCGGCCTGCATCCCTCGAATATCCACGACAACCCCTACGCCATAGGCGCGGTGGACTTTACCGGCGATATGCCGGTGATCCTCGGCCCGGACGGCCCGAGCCTGGGTGGCTTCGTCTGTCCAGTGACGATTATCGAGGCGGATCTGTGGCAGTTGGGGCAGCTCAAGGCGGGGGATAAGGTGAAGTTCGTGCCGGTGAATATCGCTGCGGCGCGGGAGCTGGCAAGAATCTCTCGGGAAGAACTAACCAACCTGAAGACGACCGCGAACAGCTCCGCGGAGTATGCGCTCACCTCGCCCATCGTCCTCGATATCGGCGAGGCCGATAAACGCCTGGTCGCGCGCCTGTCCGGCGACACCCACCTGCTGCTGGAAATCGGTGCGCCGGAGCTGGATCTGGTGCTGCGCTTCCGTGGCCATGCACTGATGCAGGCGCTGGAGGCCAAACGGCTCGACGGCGTGATCGACCTCACCCCCGGCATCCGCTCGCTGCAGGTGCACTACCAGCCGGAAACCATGTCGCTGGCCAATCTGCTGGCCATAGTCGCCGGCGAATGGGATGCGGTCTGCGCCGCGCAAGACCTCAGAGTGCCCTCGCGCATCGTCCATCTGCCGCTGTCCTGGGACGATCCGGCCTGCCAGTTGGCGATCGAGAAATACATGACCACGGTGCGCAAGGACGCGCCCTGGTGCCCGAGCAACCTGGAGTTCATCCGCCGGATCAACGACCTGCCGAACCTCGACGAGGTGTACCGCACGGTGTTCGACGCCAGCTATCTGGTGATGGGCCTGGGCGACGTCTACCTCGGCGCGCCGGTGGCCACCCCGCTGGACCCGCGCCACCGCCTGGTCACCACCAAATACAACCCGGCGCGCACCTGGACCGCGGAAAATTCGGTGGGCATCGGCGGCGCCTATATGTGCGTGTACGGCATGGAAGGCCCCGGCGGCTATCAGTTCGTCGGCCGTACCCTGCAGATGTGGAACCGCTACCGCGAAGTGGCAGCGTTCGACGGCAAGCCGTGGCTGCTGCGCTTCTTCGACCAGATCCGTTTCTATCCGGTCTCGGCCGACGAGTTGCTGCGTATCCGCCGCGACTTCCCCCTCGGCCGCTATGAGCTGCGTATCGAGCACAGCGAGCTGGCGCTTAACGATTACCAGGGCTTCCTCGCCGAGCAAGCCGAGGGCATCGCCGCCTTCCGCGCCCAGCAACGCGGCGCCTTCGATGCCGAGCGTCAGCGCTGGATCGAATCCGGCCAGGCGCATTTCGACAGCGAGGAAGTCGCCCCCGACCTGGGCGAAGACGCGCCGCTCGGCGCCGGCCAGCACGGCATCGAAAGCCATATCGCCGGCAACCTCTGGCAGGTACAGGTGGAAGTCGGCGCAACGGTTAAAGCCGGCGACGTGCTGGTGATTCTCGAGTCGATGAAGATGGAAATTCCCCTGCTCGCCCCGCGCGACGGCGTGATAAGCGAGGTGCGCGTGCAACCCGGCTCGCCGGTCCGCGCCGGCCAGCGCGTGGTGGTTTTGGAAGCCATATGAGACAGCTGTGGGAGGGGCTTCAGCCGCGACGCCCGCGCTTCCAGTCGCGGCTAAAGCCCCTCCCACCAACATAAGCCCAACGCACAAGCGGGGCGCACCCGACAAGGAACCAAACCATGAAACATCCATTCGACCTACGCCTCGGCGCCCTGAAAACTGCCTATACAGACGGCAGCCTGACCCCACGCCAACTGATCGCCGCCCTGCGCGACCAAGCCGCGGCACTCAACCCTGAGTTCAACCTGTTTATCCACCTGCTCAGCGCCGAGGAGCTGGAACCCTACCTGGCTGCATTGGACAGCAAAACAGCGGCCGAGCTGCCGCTGTACGGCGTGCCCTTCGCCATCAAGGACAATATCGACCTGGCCGGCGTGCCGACCACCGCCGCCTGCCCGGCCTTCGCCTACACGCCGGAACGCAGCGCCACCCTGGTCGAGCAACTGATTGCCCTCGGCGCCGTGCCGCTGGGCAAGACCAACCTCGACCAGTTCGCCACCGGCCTCAACGGCACCCGCTCGCCCTATGGCGCCTGCCGCAATTCGGTGCACCCGGACTACCCGTCCGGCGGCTCCAGCGCCGGCTCGGCCCTGGCCGTGGCGCTCGGCGTGGCCAGCTTCGCCCTGGGCACCGACACCGCGGGCAGCGGCCGGGTGCCGGCGGCGTTGAACAACCTGGTCGGCCTGAAAGCGACCAAGGGCCTGCTCTCCACCGCCGGCGTGGTACCCGCCTGCCGCACCCTGGATTGCGTCACCTACTTCACCGCCAGCGCCCGCGAGGGCAGCCAGTTGCTGGCGTTGACCGCCAAGCTCGACCCGCGTGACGACTACAGCCGCGCCAACCCGTTGTGGAACGACGGCAGCGCATTCGGCACCCCGCGCCCGGGCTTTCGCTTCGGCGTGCCCCAGCAATTGGAGTTCCTCGGTTGCAGCGAGAGCCCGGCGCTGTTCGCCGCCACTATCGAGCAGTTGCAAGCCCTCGGCGGTATAGCAGTGGAAATCGACTTCGCGCCCTTTCTCGAAGCCGCCCGCCTGCTCTATGCCGGGCCCTGGGTAGCCGAGCGTTACAACGTCGCCGGCAAGTTGATCGAAGCCCAGCCCGACGCAGTGCTGCCGGTGATCAAAGCCGTGCTCAAGCAAGCGCCGGGCACCACCGCGGTGGACACCTTCCGCGCCCAGTACCGCTTGCAGGCGCTGAAGGCGATCTGCGACCGCACCCTGGCCAACCTCGACTGCGTGCTGACGCCTGCCTACCCACGCCCGGTGACCCTGGCCGAACTGCATGCCGAGCCGGTCGCGCGCAATTCAGACCTCGGCTACTACACCAACTTCATGAATATGCTCGACTACGCCGCCGTCGCCGTACCGGCCGGGTTTATGCAAAACGGCCTGCCCTGGGGCGTGACCCTGTTCGGCCGCGCCTTTACCGACCAGTACCTGCTCAGCCTGGCCGATGCCATGCAGCGCCAGAGCGGCTTGCCGCTGGTCGGCGAACACAGCCTGCCAGCCGCCGCACCAGGCAGCGCCGCGCGCCACGACAAAGCGCGCCTGGTGGTTTGCGGCGCCCACCTAGACGGCCTGCCGCTGAACTGGCAGCTCAAGCAGCGCGGCGCCAAGCTGATCGCAGCCACCCAGAGTTCGCCGGACTACCAACTGCATGCCCTGGCCGGCGGCCCGCCCTTCAGACCTGGCATGGTCCGGGTCGCCGAAGGCGGCGTGGCCATCGAGGTGGAAGTCTGGGAACTGCCGAGCAGTGAGCTGGGCTCCTTCCTTACCGGCATCCCCGCGCCCCTGGGCCTGGGCAAGGTGCAGCTGGCCGATGGACGCTGGGAAAGCGGCTTTATCTGTGAGCATTACGGCTTGGCGGGCGCCATCGATATCAGCCACTTCGGCGGCTGGCGCGCGTATTTGCGGAGCAAGGCGCAGTAGCCTGAACAAACGGCGGGGATTTCCCGGATTGCGTTTGGGCTTGCCCGGGCGACATTGCGCCCGGTAGCCCGGATGAAATCCGGGGAAGTTTATCTACAGGCGAGCGCTCCCCGGATTGCATCTGGAAAAAAACGCCGGGCAGCTGTGTAGATACTCTGTTGAGGGTCAAATATTTTTCAGGTGTTTGTCGCTGAATAGC
>CBIHQF010000284.1:0-5838 GCA_966211665.1 uncultured Pseudomonas sp.
CGCGCTGCGGCGCAGCCGGGCTATCAAGCCTCGGTCGACTATGTACGCTCTACCCTCGAAAGGGCCGGTTATACCGTCACCCTGCAGGCATTTCCCTTCACCTCTTATGAGCCCATAGGGCCGGGCACGCTGAGCATGCTTGCGCCGACGCCGACCGATTACGTCTGGGATCAGGACTTCACCTACCTGTCGCAAACCGAAGCGGGCGACGTCAGCGCCGCTACGGCGCCGGTCGATCTGGCGCTCGGTGCCGGCAATACCTCCACCAGCGGCTGCGAGGCGGAAGATTTCACCGGCTTCCCCAGCGGCTCCATCGCCTTGATCCAGCGCGGCGCCTGTACCTTCCAGATCAAGGCTGAGAATGCCGCGGCTGCCGGTGCGGCCGGTGTGATCATCTTCAACCAGGGCGATACCGAGGATCGCAAAGGCCTGATGAACGCGACCCTGGGCGATAGCTACGCCGGCGGTATTCCGGTGTTGTTCACCACCTACGATATCGGCGCCGGCTGGGCGCAGACCGCAGGCGCGCAGGTGCGTATGGTGGCCGACGTCGAGCGTAGCCGTACCGAAACCCACAACGTGATCGCCGAGACCCGTCGCGGTAACCCGGATAACGTGGTGATGGTCGGTGCGCACCTGGATTCGGTGGGCGAAGGCCCGGGCATCAACGACAACGGCTCGGGCAGCGCCGCCTTGCTGGAAATGGCGGTGTTGATGAGCAAGGCCCATCCGCTCAACAAGGTGCGTTTCGCCTGGTGGGGGGCGGAAGAGTCGGGTCTGGTCGGCTCCACCTATTACGTCACCGAGCTGGCCGAGGAGGAGAAGCAGCGGATCAAGGCGTATCTGAACTTCGACATGATCGCTTCGCCGAACTTCGGCAACTTCATCTATGACGGCGACGGTTCGGACTTCGGCCTGCAAGGCCCGCTCGGTTCGGCTGCCATCGAGCGCTTGCTGGGGGCTTACTTCAACCTGCGTAGCGCGCCGACCGAAGGCACCGAGATCGACTTCCGCTCCGACTATGCGCAGTTCTTCGACGATGGGATCGCCTTCGGCGGTTTGTTCACCGGCGCTGAAGATGTGAAGAGCGAAGAGCAGGCACAAAAGTTCGGCGGTGCCGCCAACGAGCCGTTCGACCCGTGCTACCACCAGGCGTGCGACGACACCAGCAATATCGACACCGATGCGCTGGAGCTGCATGGCGATGCCATGGCGTTCGCCACCAGCTGGCTGTCGTTGTCGACCAAAATCATCGACGATGAAATCGCCGCTGCGGAAACTGCCCAGCAAGGGCAACGGATTCAGAGCCAGCAGTCTGTTCGTGACATCCAGCGTTGGGGCCGGTACTTCATCAAGTAAGCGTCATGTAACGTCTGAAACGACGACTGCGCCAGGGTGAAAATCCTGGCGCAGTTCTTTATGCGTTAGCGAAACGTTCGTTCAGGTAGGCGATGATCGCTTTGGATTCGTACAGCCAGGTGCTCTGGCCGTTTTCTTCGATGCGCAGGCACGGCACCTTGATCTTGCCGCCTTGCTGCTCCAGATCCTGGCGATCCTGAACATTGTTCTTCGCGTCACGCAGCGCCACCGGCACATTCAGTTTGTGCAGTGTGCGGCGGGTTTTCACGCAGAAAGGGCAGGCGTGGAACTGATACAAGGCCAGGCCGGCAGCGCTCCGTTCGACCGCGGCTTGCGCCTCGGGCGCGCGCTTGAGCTTGCGTGGGCGGGTGATGAAGTCGAGAAAGACGATCAACTGGCCGAGACCGATTCTGAGTGCCTTGATAAGCATCCTGAGATAACCCTGGTTGGAAAATGACGGGGGCGAAGCTTACCCGAGTTTAGGGTCGCTGGCCCGGGACCAAGCCGAACGGCATAATCCGCGCTTCTTATCGAACCCGCCTGGCCAGGCAATGCGAGCCCCGATGAAACCAGAAGACCTGCTCCTGCTCGTTACCCGGGAAATGCCTTTCGGCAAATACAAAGGCCGTTTGCTCGCCGACCTGCCGGGCAACTACCTCAACTGGTTCGCCCGCGAAGGCTTCCCCTCCGGCGAGATCGGCCGCCTGCTGGCCCTGATGCAGGAGATCGACCATAACGGCCTGTCGGGTCTGCTCGAACCGCTGCGGAGCAAGCCGAGGGCGCCGTTCAAGGGGAAATAAAGGCGCCGTATATCCCATCTGGGTAGACCCGGTACCAGGCTCCGGTTACAGCCGAATGGCCTGCGGGCCGAGCATTCACTGCAACTTGGCGCTCGAGGGCTTGCGCAGCTCGTCGGCCCAGGCCACCAGCGGCACGTCGACCTCCGGTTGCCAGATACGCGTCCACAACAGCGTCAAACGGCTCAGGTCGCCGCGGTCCATCGGCCAGCGTTGTACCTGTTGGGCGAGCTGCCAGGCGCCGTCTTGCCGGCTGGCGAAGTCGAAGCGGAACGGATGGAAGCCGGTCATCCCCAGGCGCAGGTCGGTGACCACCAGGTGCGTGCCGATCTGGTCGTAGCGCAGCACGCCGTCGGTGAACCAGACCAGACGCGCATGGGAGCTTGAGTCCGCGAGTACATCGGCCAACTGGCTACCGCGGGGAATGCGCCCCAGTTGCGCCGGCGTTTTATCGAACCAGCTGACCAAGGCTTCGTGATAGTAGTCGTCATCCAGCACTATCACCCGCCAGAGCAGGCTGTTGAATGGGGTCGGCGTGCTGAACAGGCGATCGGCCTGGATGCCCTGTTTGGCCAGCTGCGCTTCGACCCGTTGCTCGGCCATGTATTTGCCGCTCAGGGTGAAGCCCAGATAGAGGGTGGAAAGCAGCAGGGCGATAGCCGGCGCTTTGGCGCTTTTATCGCGCAGGCCGAACAGCAGACCCAGGGCAACCGCGCCGATCAGCGGCACGGTGTACAACGGGTCGATGATAAAAATGCTCGACCAGGCGGTCGGGGTTGGTGTCAACGGCCAGAGCAGTTGCGTGCCATAGCTGGTGAAGGCGTCCAGCAGCGGGTGGGTGATCAGCGCGAGCCAGACGGCGAGAAACAGCCTTTGCGTGGAATAGTTCGGGTCGGGGCGAAAGCGTCGCGTCAGCCAGGTCAACAGCAATGCCAGGGCGCTGAGGACGAACAGCGAATGACTGAAGCCACGGTGATAGGTCATATCGGCCACTGCGTCGCCGTAGTCGATGATCACGTCCAGGTCCGGCAACGTGCCGAGCATGGCGCCGTACAGCAACGCCTTGCGTCCTTGCCAGCGGCCGAGCAGCGCGCCTTGAATGCTGGCGCCAAGCACCGCTTGGGTAATCGAATCCATCGCAATAGGTCTCAAGCTGAGTCAGACGGCTAACTTAGCCGAGCTTAACGGCCTTGGCAGCGGCGAAAGTTCAAGCAAAGATTTCAGGGCTGGCTAGATATGGCACGGCGGTGGCCTGCACGTATTTGCCGCTATGCCACTATGCCGGTAACGTAGCGCCGCTGTGTTGGCGCCCTGGTGCCGTTTACTTCGACAAAGGCTGCGATGCCATGGACCAACCCCGCTCATGCTGGTGATTTCCAACAGTGTTCACCTGCCCGACGACGAGATCGAGTTGACCGCTATTCGCGCCCAGGGCGCGGGCGGGCAGAACGTCAACAAGGTCTCCAGCGCCGTGCACCTGCGCTTCGACAGCCAGGCCTCGTCCTTGCCGCCGTTCTACAAGGAGCGTTTGCTGGCGTTGCGCGACAGCCGCATCACCGCCGGTGGGGTGGTGATCATCAAGGCGCAACAGTACCGCACCCAGGAGCAGAATCGCGCCGACGCCCTCGAACGTCTGGCCGAGTTGATCCGCAACGCCGGCAAAACCGAAAAAGCCCGGCGCCCGACCAAGCCGACCCTGGGCTCTAAAAAGCGCCGGCTGGATGGCAAGAACAAGCGCGGGGCGATCAAGGCGGGTAGGGGTAAGGTGGATTTTTAATGGTCCGGCGTTCCGCGACCTCGAAGCGAGCTTTTTACGGCGCCCGCCAAGATGATGAGCATGCAGCCTGTCGGCTGCATTCGCCGCGGGGGCGCGGAACGCCGCCCGGCGCCTCCTACGAGGCCCCAACTTCCTGAATCAGCTCCTGACGCGCATGGCGCATTACCTGATAGGACGAGGTGACCGCCAGGCCGGCCATGATACTGGCCACCAGCAGGTCCGGCCAGGCGCTGCCGGTGCCGAACACGCCGAGGGCGGCGAACAGCACGGCGATATTGCCGAGGGCGTCGTTGCGCGAGCACAGCCAGACGCTGCGCATATTGCTGTCGCCTTCGCGGTAGGCATAGAGCAGGGCGGCCACCCCGACATTGGCCAGCAAGGCCAGGGAACCGACCCAGCCCATGGTCGGCGCGTCCGGTACCTGGCCGCTGAGGAGGTGCCCGATCGCCGCGATCAGCACGCCGACGCCGAATACCAGCATGGACAGGGCTTTGAATAGCGAGGCCTTGGCGCGCAGGGGCAGGCTCATGCCCAACACCAGCAGGCTGATGCCGTAGTTGGCGGCGTCGCCGAGAAAGTCCAGCGAATCCGCCAATAGCGATACCGAATCGGCACGTACGCCGGCGATGACTTCCACCCCGAACATGCCCAGGTTGACCGCCAAGGCGGCCCAGAGAATCTTGCGATAGCGCTTGGTGAGGCGAGTGGTTTCACATGCGGTACTGCAGCAATTGGCGCCCATTAAGACTTCTCCTGGAAGGGTATGGGCAGTACGCTAAACCCTGTAGTCACTACGGAGTCAAGCCATGGGCAAGCCACTGACCATCGGCGGGTTGAGCCGCGAGAGCGGGGTCAATCTGGAGACCATTCGCTTTTATGAGCGTAGCGGGTTGCTGCCACAGCCCAAACGCAGCGCGGCGGGCTACCGGCATTACCAGGAGGCCGATATTCGCCGGGTACGATTTATCCGTCGCGGTCGCGAACTGGGCTTCAGTCTGGACGAGATTCGCACGCTGCTCGGTTTGGCCGCGCAGCCCCACAGCCCCTGTGCCGAAGCCGACCAGTTGGTGCAAGAACACCTGCTGACCATCGATGCGCGGATTCGCGATCTGCAGAAGATGAAAGCGGAGCTGAGCAAGCTCGCCGGCTGTACCAGCGCCGAGGCCGAACATTGCCGGCTGCTGGAGGCGCTGGACAGCCGCGCCTGTTGCGCGGTGCAGGAAGGCGAGAACTACTGACGCTGGTCGAGATAGGTCTGGTAATCCGGCACCCGATACTCGTGGGCCTGATCGAGTAGGGCGCTGCCGAGCATGTAGTCGGCGCTGCTTTCGTTGCAGGCCACGGGGATATTCCACACCGCCGCCACCCGCAGCAGCGCCTTGATATCCGGGTCGTGGGGCTGCTGCTCGAAGGGGTCCCAGAAGAACACCAGCATATCCACCCGCTGCTCGGCGATGCGTGCGCCCAGCTGCTGATCGCCCCCGAGCGGCCCGCTGATCATGCATTCGATTGGCAAGCCAAGGCGACGACCGAGCAACAGGCCGGTGGTGCCGGTCGCCAGCAGATGGTGGCGCGCCAGCTTATCGCGCTGACGCTCGCTCCAGTCGAGCAGGAACTCCTTGCAGTGGTCATGGGCGACCAGCGCGATACGCTTGCGCGCGGGCAGGGTGGCGGTGGTGAAGCTGATACGCGGCATGGCGGTTTCCTGGTTTTGCTCGGTAGAGAAATAAATGGTGCGTGCTTTGTGTTGGGCTTCGCAGGCTCAGCGCCAACCTACGAATGTGATAACTCAAGTATCAAGGTGGACGAGACTCCGTGGAGCCTATGTTTATTCGCAGGGCCGCGACTTCGTAGATACTCTGTTGAGGGTCAAATATTTTTCAGGTGTTTGTCGCTGAATAGCTC
>CBIHQF010000285.1:0-5829 GCA_966211665.1 uncultured Pseudomonas sp.
GGCGCTCGATGAGTTAAGAGTGGCCCTGCTTACAAGGCAGCAAATAGGTAAGGTGCGCCGTGTGCACCAAGAGTCTGCAGCCAGCGCTGGTGGGCATGACGCACCCTACGAAGTCAGTTCGCCTCGCTAGCGGAGTTCGAGAGTGAGCGGACTCAGGCCGGACGATCGCCTTCGCCGCGCAGGTAGGCGAGCCAATACACACCCGCAACCAACAGCGTGCCGCCGACGATATTGCCGAGGGTGACGGCCAGCAGGTTGCTGGCGAGGGCGGACAGCGCCAGGCTATCCATCCCGCCCAGCGCCAGGCCGTATGGCAGGAAGAACCAGTTGGCGATCGAGTGTTCGAAACCGACGGTAACGAAGGCGCTGATGGGAAACAGGATGGCGAGAATCTTGTCGGTGACGCTGCATCCCCCCATCGCCAGCCAAACTGCCAGGCATACCAGGGTGTTGCTCAGCACCCCGCGGGCGAAGGCCTCGAGCCAGGACAACGCGGATTTACCGTGGGCGATCTGCAGCGCCGTGTCGCCCACCGCGCCGTCGCCCATGCCGGCGGTGTTGGCCCAGAGCACCAGCACTACGGTGCCCAGACAGCCGACTACATTGCCCAGGTAGACCAGGCACCAGTTGCGCAGCACCTCGCGCGTGCTGATCAGGCGACTGGCCCAGGCCATCGCCAGTAGATTATTACCGGTGAATAACTCGGCCCCGCCGACCACTACCAGCACCAGACCGAGGCAGAAACCCAGCCCGCCGAGCAGGCGGGTAACGCCGAAGCCGAGACTGCTTTCGGTGACTATCACTGTGAACAGCAACGCACCGAGGGAGATGAATGCCCCGGCGAGCACCGCCAGCACGAACAGCGTGAGAGCCTTCGCGCGCGCCTTGGCCACCCCCATAGCCTCCACCCGCTGGGCAATCTGCCGTGGCTGGTAAGCGTCGTGAAACAGATGTTCATCAGCCATGGTGAAAGTACCTGCCATTAAATGCTACGTCCCATGTCGCGACGACGGAGGTTGGAGACTGTCGTAGGTTGGCGCTGAGGAACGAAGCCCAACAACGCCAGCGCCTGCGCTGCACGGTCCGCTAAGGCAAACGCTGATCCAGATAGCCAACCAATGCATCGAGACTGTCCAATTGCTGGTAGTCGGCCTCGGGGATGTTCACCGCAAAACGCCGGTGCAAGGCACTGAGAAAACGCAGCCAATCCATCGAGTCCAGGTCGACCTCGTCGCGTAGCGGTCGATCGCCGCGAAGGCTTTCGGCTTCGAGTTCAGGGGCAACCTGTTGCAGTTCTTCCAGTACCTGTTGACGCAACTGCTGTTTATCCATGATGCGGCTCCTTACAGGCTGTCCGGGGTTTGTAGTAGCCGGCGGATTTCGGCGAGAAAGCGCGCGCCGTAATGGCCGTCGCTGACCCTATGATCGGCGGCCAGGCTGGCGATCACCGTGGGCATGACGCACAGTTGCCCCGCCGCCACCCAGGGCCGTTCGAGGATGCGACCGAAGCCGACCAAGGCCACCTGGGGTGGATAGATCACACCGATTACAGCGTCCACGCCCTGATCGCCGAGCTGGGTGACGGTGAGGCTGGCATCGCTCAATTCCGAGCTGCGCAGCGAACCACTGCGGGCGCGTTGCACCAGATCGCCGAGTTCGCTCATCAATTGGCTCAGCGGTTTGTCGGCGACATCGTGCAGTGCCGGTGCAATTAGCCCGCCCTGACGCAGGGCGATGGCGACGCCGAGGTGAATGCCGGCAGCCGGCTGAAATGCCTCGTCGCGCCAGAAGCCATTGAGTTGTGGATATTCACGCAGCGCCAGGGCCACCGCCTTGAGCAGCAGCACACTGGGCAACAAGCGTTGCTCGGGCGTGCTCTCGGCGTTGCGCGCCCGCAACCAGGCCATGGCATCACCGAGAGCAATGGTCTCGCTCAGGTAGTAATGCGGTATCTCGCGTTTCGAGCGACTCATGGCCGCGGCGATCGCCTGGCGCATCGCGGCGTGGCGGTCGACAGGCGCAGCAGGCTGTGCGGCGGCTTCGACGTCTTCCAGGGTAACCACGCCGTGGGGGCCACTGCCGGCCAATGCGGCCGGGTCCAAACCCAGCTCGGCGGCACGCTTGCGCGCGGCTGGGGAAACCCGCGGCCTACTGGTCGGTGGTTCTTCCGGCTCAGCCGTTTGGCTTGCGCCCATTGGCGCGGCCTCGGCCTGCTGCGCAGCGGGCATGGGTTTGCGCCTGACACTTGGAGCGCTTTCCCCGGTTTCCAGCAGCGTGGCGATTGGCGTACCCACCGGCACCTTGGCCCCAGGTTCGATCAGTAGCTCGAATACTTCGCCGTCCTGCCAAGATTCCACATCCACTGCGGCCTTGGCCGTATCGACCACCGCGACCACTTGGCCGCGGGTGACCTTGTCGCCCGGTTTGATCTGCCATTCCAGCAGAGTGCCCTCGTCCATGTCGGCGCCGAGGGACGGCAGCTTGAATTCGATCATTCACCCCTTCCTCAATCAGCTATACCAGGCAGCGCCTGATCCATTGATCGCCAGCAAGCTGGCTTCTACATATCCCCACTGCTACGAATCTTTGCCGGTTAGCCACATAGCGCATGGGCCGCCGCGACTATCGCCGGCACTTGCGGCAATGCCGCTTGCTCCAGGTGTTTGGCATAGGGCATCGGCACCTCGGCGCTGCACACCCGCGCCGGCGGTGCATCCAGTTCATAGAAGCCCTGCTCGACGATCCGCGCGATGATCTCGGCCGCCAGGCTGCCGCTGCGCCAGCCTTCGTCGACCACCAGGGCGCGCCGGGTCTTGCGTACCGACGCGAGCAGCGTGGCATCGTCCAGTGGTCGCAGCGCGCGCAGGTCGATGACCTCGGCTTCGATGCCCTCCCCGGCCAGTTGTTCGGCCGCCGCCAGGGCTTTGCCCAGGGTGCCGCCATAGGCGATCAGAGTCAGGTCGCGGCCGGTGCGGCGCACCTTGGCCGAGCAGATGTCCACCGCTTCGGCCTCGTTCAGTTCGCCTTCGAGGTTGTAGAGCTGGGCATGCTCGAAGATCAGCACCGGGTCGGGGTCCTGCAGCGCGGGCCAGAGCATGCCGCGAGCGTCTTCCAGCGTGGCCGGGGCGAGAATCTTCAAGCCGGGGATATGTGCGAACCAGCCCTCCAGGCTATGGGAGTGCTGGGCCGCCAGCTGCCGACCAGCGCCGGTGGCCATGCGCAGTACCAGGGGCACGGAGAACTGGCCGCCGGACATATGCCGCAGGGTTGCCGCGGTGTTGATCAATGGGTCGAGGGCAAGCAGGCAGAAGTTCACCGTCATCACCTCGACGATCGGCCGCATGCCGCCCAGCGCCGCGCCGATTCCGGCACCGACGAAACCCAGCTCGGACAGCGGCGTGTCGCGAATGCGCTCGGCGCCGAATTCCTCCAGCAGTCCCTTGGACACCGCATAGGTGCCGCCGTAGCAGCCGACATCCTCGCCCATCAGAAATACCCGGGGGTCACGCTGCATGGCTTCGCGCAGGGCCTGACGCAATGCCTCGCGGTAGCTTATGCGGCCGCTCATGCTGCGCCCTCCGCGCTCGATGTTTCGGCGTGTGTTTCACCGCCTGGATCGCTGCCCGTTTCGGTATAGACATCGCGGCATAGGGTTGCCAGCGGTTCCAGGCTGCCGGCTTCGGCAAAGGCGACAGCGGCGTCGACTTCCGCGCAAACCGCGCTGTCGATGGCCAGGAACTGCGCCTCATCCAACAAGCCCTGGGCCTTCAACCGGGCGCTATAGCTGTGGATGGGGCCGCGTTCTTTCCACTTCTCGACTTCGGCCTTGTCGCGGTACAGCTCGGGATCGAACATCGAATGGGCGCGGAAGCGATAGGTCCGGAACTCCAGGAAGTACGGCCCCAGCCCTGCCCTCACCTGCGCCACCGCCTTGCGCGTGGCTTCATGTACCGCCACCACATCCATGCCGTCCACCGCCTCGGCGACCACTTTATAGGCCGCCGCCTTGGCGCAAAGATCGGTCTGCGATTGCGAACGGCCCAGAGCGGTGCCCATGGCGTAAAGATTGTTCTCGCAGCAAAACAGCACCGGCAATTGCCACAGCGCCGCCAGATTGATCGCCTCGTGAAAGGCGCCTTCGGCCATCGCCCCTTCGCCGAAAAAACACACAGTGATCCGCGAACCACCGAGCATGCGCTCGGCCAGGGCCAGGCCGACCGCCAACGGCAAGCCGGCGCTGACAATGGCATTGCCGCCGAAAAAGCGCGTCTTGGCATCGAACAAATGCATCGAGCCGCCGCGCCCGCGCGAGCAGCCTTCCTGCTTGCCGTACATCTCGGCCATGATCGTGCTCATGGCAACGCCCTGGATCAAGGCATGGCCATGCTCGCGGTAGGTGGCCAGCACCGCGTCGTCCGGTGCCAACGCCCGCAATGCGCCGACCGCCACCGCTTCCTCACCGATATACAGATGCAGAAAGCCGCGGATCTTGCCCGCGCCGTACAGCTCGGCGGCGCGCTCTTCCATGCGCCGGATGCGCAACATGTCGCGCAGCAGGCTCTGGGCGAATTCCCGCGGGTAAGGCAGCGCGGGCGTGCTCATAGCGGGTTCTCCAGGGTCGAGGTGTCGCCTTCCGGCAGGCCCAGTTCGCGGGCCTTGAGCAGACGGCGCATCAGCTTGCCGCTGCGGGTGCGCGGCAGGCTGGGCAGAAAGGCCAGCTCCTTGGGCGCCACGGCCGCCCCCAGGCGTTTGCGCGCATGGCCGAGCAGCTCTGCCTGCAACTGCGGGCCGGGTTCGAATCCGCCCTTCAACGAGACGAAAGCCTTGACCATCTCCCCCAGCAACGCATCGGGAATGCCGATCACCGCCGCCTCAGCCACCGCCGGGTGTTCCATCAATGCGCTTTCCACTTCGAAGGGGCCGATCAGGTGGCCGGCGGATTTGATTACATCGTCGCTTCGCCCGACGAACCAGTAATAACCGTCGGCATCGCGCCAGGCCAGATCGCCGCTCAGGTACCAATCGCCAACGAAACAGCGGCGGTACCGCTCCTCCTGGCCCAGATAGGCGCGGAACATTGCCGGCCAGGGCTGTTTCAGCGCCAGTTCGCCGATCTGCCCGTCATCCAACAAGCTCAAGCTGCCGTCCTGGTGATGTTCGACGATGGCAGCTTCAACGCCCGGCAGCGGTTTGCCCATGGAGCCGGGTTTGATCGCCATCGACAGGGTATTGGCGAGCATGATGCCGCCGGTCTCGGTCTGCCACCAGTTGTCGTGGATCGGCAGGCCGAGCACCTCCTTGCCCCACCACACAGCCTCTGGGTTGAGCGGTTCGCCGACGCTGGCGATAAAGCGCAGATGGGGGAAATAGTGGCGGCGCGCGAGATCCGCGCCGGCCTTCATCAGCATGCGGATGGCCGTGGGCGCGGTGTACCAGACGTTGACCCGTTCCTGCTCGAGAATCCGATACCAACGCTCGGCATCGAACTCGCCACTGTCGACCAGGCTGGTCACTCCCAACAGCAAGGGCGCGAGAATGCCGTATGAGGTGCCGGTGACCCAGCCCGGATCGGCGCTGCACCAGTAAATATCGTTCGGGTGCAGGTCGAGGGCGTAGAGGCCGTGGTGGGTGGCCAGGAGTACATGGTTCGCATCTTGCGGATCGAAAGCAAGACCATGGACATGGTTGCCGTCAAGCACGGCGGACAGGGACGACCCTTCCTGCGCCCAAGCCGCTCCCACTGTGGCACCGAGCACAATGGCCGAAAGACAAGCAAGGCGAGACATAAAGCGGCTCCTGAAGGCTGAACGCGCGGGTGCAAGCAGTGAG
>CBIHQF010000286.1:0-5808 GCA_966211665.1 uncultured Pseudomonas sp.
TGATACGTACCGCCGAGTCGGTGGTGTTGACGTGCTGACCACCGGCACCGGAGGAACGGTAGGTGTCGATGCGCAGGTCGGCCGGATTGATCTCGATCTCGATGTTGTCGTCGATTTCCGGGGATACGAACACCGCGGTGAACGAGGTGTGGCGACGGTTGCCGGAGTCGAACGGGCTCTTGCGCACCAGGCGGTGCACGCCGATTTCGGTGCGCAACCAACCGAAGGCGTACTCGCCCTTGATATGTACGGTGGCGCCCTTGATGCCGGCGACTTCGCCGGCGGAGAGTTCCATGATGGTGGCGTCGAACCCGCGCTTGTCGGCCCAGCGCAGGTACATGCGCAGCAGCATGTTGGCCCAGTCCTGGGCTTCGGTGCCGCCGGAGCCGGCCTGGATGTCCAGATAGGCGTTATTCGGGTCCATCTCGCCGCTGAACATGCGGCGGAATTCCATTTTTTCGAGGATATCGCGCAGCCGCTCGACTTCGGCGGCGACATCGTCGACGGCGCCCTGGTCTTCCTCTTCGGCGGCCATTTGCAACAGGTCGCGGGAGTCGGCCAGGCTGCCGTCGAGGTCGTCGATGGTCTCGACGATCAGCGCCAGGGAGGCGCGCTCGCGCCCCAGGTTCTGGGCGTATTCCGGGTTGTTCCAGACGTTCGGGTCTTCGAGCTCGCGGTTTACTTCGACCAGCCGATCATGCTTTTGATCGTAGTCAAAGATACCCCCGAATGGTCTGGGTGCGCTCGGACAGGTCCTTGATGCTGTTAAGGATCGGGTTGATTTCCATGGCTGGCGGCACTCACAGGTCAAACTTTCGGAAAAGCCGGCGAGTATACCCCACTCCGCCTTGCCTGGCAGCCCGCCGCCGCGTATGCGGATCGGCGGAGCGTAGAATTTCGCACCGCCCAGCGTTACAGCACGTCGGCCGTGCTCACCGCACGCCAGGGCCCGGGCGAATCGCCGGCCAGGGCCGCCCAATACCAGGCCGAGTTGTCGCTGAAGGTCCGCCCGTTGGCGTCCTCGATGTATTCGCAGACCCGCAAGCGCACCCCATGCCCGTCGGCGGCGAAACAGCGCTGCAGGCCAGTGCCCTCGGTACGCTGCTCCAGATGCATGGCTTCGATGCGATAACCCAGACCGCGGTAGCAATCGGCCGCCGGATGCAATTTGCGCGTGGGCCGAGTGACATGACGCAGCGTCACCATCCGTGGACCGGCGCTGAAACGGGCGATGGCACCGGGAAACTGCATGGCGAAGCGCTGCTCCACCGCCGACAGCGCCAGCGGCCGTAACGGCTGATCGGCGAAACGCGTGGGCCACTCGACGAAATTCCCATGTGGCGGCTCGGCCGCCGTCGGCTGCTTCAGTAAAGGCCATAGCGCCAACGCCGCGAACGCCAGCGCCAGCAGGCGCTGTACCGACGGTTCAAGCGGCGCTCTGTACGCCGGCTCGATAACCGGCCGCGCCCCCGTGGCCCCGGTTGCGACATAGCGCAACACCAGCGCGCAGACCGCGACGAACACCAGCAAACCGGTGCCCTCGTGCATCCAGCCCGGCCAATCCAGGCGCCCGGTCTCCTGCAACACCAGCAGGCTGTTGCGCACAATATTGCCGCTCAACACCAGTCCACCGAGCAACGGCAAGCGCCGCAGCAACTGGCGATCGCTCAAACGCAACCAGGCGGCCGTGACGAACGCGGTGAAATACGCGACCCAGGCCATTTGAATGCCCGAGCAAGGCGCATCGACCATCACCAATTGCCCCGCCACTTCCAGCGTGCTGCCCTGGCGCAGCACTTCCAGCCTGCCCGCGCGCAACAGCCAGGCGCTGACCTCGGCAGTCAGCACCCGCAGCGGATAACCGGCGAAGAACTGCAGCGACGACATGATCGGCAGCGCCAACAAGCTCAACCCCAGCCACGCCAGCAGCGCCTGGTCCGGACTACGCAAGGCCAGCACCGCGCCGAACAGCGCCAACACCGCCAGCACCGCGCGCAACAACGGCGGTAGCCCAGACGCCAGTGCGACCAGGCCGCAGAGCAGCAATGCCGACAGCAGCCAGGGCAGCCGCGGTGCGGCCGATAACTGCCGGCGCTCGCGCCACAACATCAGCGCCAATGCGGCCAGGGCGACTATGCCGAACGGGTCGTCGGAGCCATCGCTCATTCGCCGCGCGCTCCACTCCCAGGCCGGCCAGAGCGCCAGCGCCGGCAACAGTAACCACAGCCAAGCGGGCGGGTCGGCGAAACTGCGTGCCCCGCCGATCCGCCATACGGCGTCCATTCAGACTTGCTCCTGGCGGCTGTGCTGGCGCGCAAGCCAGCCCATGCCCAGGGCCGCGACCAGCAGCATCAGCCAGGCGCTCGGCTCGGGCGTGCCCGACACCACCGCCCCGATCGCCTGGTTGCTCACGCCCTGGGGCAGCGGCAATGGCTGCTTGACGCTGGCGGCAGCGGCCGGATCGGTGTTGCGCACCCGTTCGTCCACGGCGATGAACGAGGTGTAGGGCGTCAACAGGCTGTATTTCAGCCCCAGGTCGAGAATCGCCTGGCTATGGGTATAGCCGCCTTCGAGGGTTTCCTGATCGGTCAGGCTGGCGACCTTATGCCGCGCCCACAAATAGCCCAGCGCCTGGTTGCTCGTGCTGGCCATCTCGGGCTTGATCGGCACCTCGACCCGATACGGCCCCGCGGCGCCACGCCCTTCCACTTGCAGACTGCCGCGCGCCTCGCCGCGCCATTTGCCGAATATCACCAGCGGCCGCTGGGCGAACAGATCCGGCAAGGCCACGGGTTCGACGTCATAGACCTCCAAACCTTCGAACCGCACCTTCGGGTTGGCCAGCACCGGCGCATCGATCATCTGCCTGAAGCGCTCGGCCTGCTCGTCCGCCGCCGCCTCGTTGAGAATCACGAAGGGTTCGCCCTGCCCGGCCCGCGCCAGGCCTTCGATCAGCTGGCGGTTGACCGAACTGCCGATACCGAAGGCGAACAGGTTGGCCTTGTCCAGGTTATTACGCACCAGCTCGAAGGCCTCGCGCTCCACCGACACAAAGCCATCGGTGACCACCACGAAGCTGCGCGCCCGCTCGGGATCGGCCGGCACAGCCAGGGCCTGGCGCAACGCCGGCAACAGTTCGGTGCCGCCCGAGCCCATCTGCGTATCGAGCATGTCCAGGGCCTGTCGAATATTCTCCGGCGTGGCCGCCTGCGACTCGGCTGCGAGCATGCTGCTACTGCCGGAAAACAGCAGCACATTGAAGCTGTCGGCCGGGCGCAGGCTGCCGATCAAACCGCTGAGCAGACGCTTGGCGGTATCCAGCGGAAAGCCATGCATGGAGCCGGAAATATCCACCACGAAGATATATTCGCGCGGCACCAGCATCTTGCTTTGCACCTTGGCCGGCGGCGCGATCAGCGCCATAAAGAAGTTCTCGTCGCTACCCTTGGACAGCAACACACCACTCTCGAAACTGGCGCCGCTCAAGCGATAGTCGAGGATGAAATCGCGGTTATTGCTCTGCCCCTCATCTGAACCGAGGCTGACGGTCGCCTGGCTCGGCGCGCTCTGCTGCAGCTCGATGGCATGGCTTGGCGAGCGGATATCGGCCAGCGGCACCGGTGCTTGCAACTCGACCGCGAGCGAGAAAGCATCGCGCGTCGCTTGGCCCTCGGGCAGATAAGGCGTGCTGACCCAGGGCCCGGCCTTGTGGCTCTCGCTGCCGGCGCTGCCGTTGTAACGCGGCCCGACCACGGTGGGGAAAACGAAGCTGTAGACGCCGTCGGTGGGCAGCAACAACTCGGTATAACGCAGCTCCACATCGACCACATCGCCGGGCAGGATATTGGCGACATTCATCTGGAACACGTTTTCGCGGTGCTGTTCGAGCAGGGCCGCGGTCTTGCCGGCGCTCTTGGCCTGTTGATATTCGCGTTTGGCCTTCTGCTTCTCGCGGATCTGCGCCCGCAGCTCGCGATCGCCCAGGCGCACGGTCATGCCGTAGACCGCAGCGCGGGTCGAGCCGGGGAACACGTAACGCGCTTCCAGCGCCCGCGTGCCCTCGTTGCGGTACTGCTGGACGACCCGCACATCGGCGATCACCCCGAGCACCCGCACCTCGACCTTGGTGGCCTTGAGCGGCAAGCGATCGAGGGTGGGATCGTCGCTCTGCACGGCGAAATAAGGACTCTCGCTGCGCTCGGCGGCGGATTGCGCGCTGGCCAGCGCGGGTTGCGATAGAACCACAGCGATCAGCAGCGCGAGCCCGCGGCCGACGCTGGTGTTGGTAGTGAATAAACGATGAAACATGGCGACGCTCCCCGTGAGTTAGGCAAAACACGGGGGCAATGCTGCGGTCGCTTTGTGGTGGGAGTTTGTAGCCGCGATGGTGATTGTGTGGTGTTTGCGCGGCTCGCTTAGCCGGCGTTCTGTTGCAGCTTCACCTGGGTTTCCAATTCGGTCTTGAGCGCCGGGTCGAGCTTGAGCTGACGAGCCAGTTCATCCAGGTAGGCGCGCTCCATGAAGTGCTCTTCATCGACCATCAACACACTGGCCAGATACATCTCGGCGGCCATTTCCGGGGTAGTCGCCGCGCGGGAGACGTCGGCGGGATCAAGGGGCTTGTTCAATTCGGCTTCGAGCCAGCTTTGCAGCTCCGCGTCGCCGGTCAATTTGCTGAATTCGCCTTCGATCAACTGTCGCTCGCGCGCATCGACATGGCCATCGGCCTTGGCCGCCGCCACCAACGCCTTGAGAATGGCCTGGCTATGCAGTTCGACCTGCGGCGCCGGCAAACGGTCCAGGGTCTGCGGCTCGCCTTTTGGCGCATTCGCTTGCTGCGCCTGCCAATTGCCGTAAGCCTTGTAGGCGATCACCCCGAGCGCCGCCAAGCCGCCATAGGTCAGCGCCTTGCCGCCGAATTTACGGGCTTTCTTGTTGCCCAGCAGCAGACCCAGGGCGCCGGCTCCCAACGCACCGCCGGCGGCCCCGGTCAACAGACCATTCAAACCGCCGCTGGCACTGCTGCTGCCGGATTTGTTGCCGGACTGCTTCTGCAACAAGTCCTGGCCGGATTTCAGTAATTGATCGAGCAAGCCGCGACTATTCATGCAATTTCTCCCGCTGGGTCTGCTAATGACGTAGGAGCCCATTCTAGGCAGCATGGGGCGGCACCCCTACCGCAAGAGTGCTTCTAAAAATTGCCGCATGAGTGAAACGACGACAGCTCGTCGGTTTATTGTCGCCGAATAGCTCGAATAGTGGCCGGCGTCACAGTTGCTGAGTCTTTGACGCCCATAGGATGGCACCACAAAATTTCTCCACGGCAACAGGCTGTCAAGCGCCGAAGCTGGAGACCGCCATTAGATGCCAATTCGCCCCCCTCGCTTTGCCCCGTACAAGCTGCGCTGCCTGTTGGCCAGTTGCTGGCTGTTCAGCCCGGCGCTGGTCGCCGAGCTGCCCGGCACGGCCCTGCCGCAAGCGCTCAGCGACGCGCGCCTGGCCAGCTGGCAAAACCTGCTGGAAACGTCCGGCAGCGATGCGGAAAACGCCAAGCTGCAACGGGTCAATCGCTTTATCAATCGTTCGATAACCTTCGTCGACGACCGACAGGCCTGGGGTGCCGAAGACTATTGGGCCACACCGGCACAAACCCTGAACCGCGGCCTGGGCGACTGCGAAGATTTCGCCATCGCCAAATACTTCAGCCTGGTGCGCATGGGCGTGCCGAGCGAGAAGCTGCGCCTGACCTTCGTCAAAGCGCTCAAGCAAAACCAGGCGCATATGGTGCTGACCTACTACGCCAGCCCC
>CBIHQF010000287.1:0-5806 GCA_966211665.1 uncultured Pseudomonas sp.
GTGCCGAAGCGTTTGGCGCAGGCCTCCAGGGGCATGTCCAGTTCCTGGGCCAGTTCATCCAAGACGGTGAGGTAATCGGTTGCGCCCCAGGGGTTGATGCGCGGGCCGGCCAGTTCGCTGTCGGCGATGCGCTGGCTTTTACTTTTATCTATCGCCACATACACCACCTCGTAGCGGTGCTTGCCGGGGTCGATGCGGGTCAGTTGGTAGTCCTCGCCGTCTTCCGTCGGCAGCAGCACCAGATCGACCCGCTGCTGGGTATCCAGACGGAACGGCTGCTGTTGCTGGGCGATGGCGGTGAGGTGCAGCAGCGGATGATTCCAACCGTCATGGGCGTTCAACTCACGGTTCTGGCTGGATTGGCGTAGGCGTTCGCGAGGGGAAAGCGTGGCGGGGTCGGGATCGGCCTTGTGCAGCATCCAGTCCTGCAGGCGCGCATGTTCCAGATCGACCAGATTGCCAGTGGGATTCATCTGCTGTATCGGTCGTTCGAGTATGCGCGGGCGGGCGTCGATATGCTGGTACTGCTCGACCTCCAGCAGCGCATCCAGGCGGTGCGAATTCAGCCTCCAGGGGCGTTCGTTTTCGAAGCCCGGTTTGCAGAACGCAGGCTGATCTCGGTGTTCGGCGTGGTGCAGGTTGCTGTCGAATATTTGCACATTGGTCGGCGCGCAAGGCTCGGGGCGGTGCCGCCTGACCCGCCCGGCAAGCTGGATCAGCGAGCGCATGGAGGAGGGTTCAACCAGCGCCCAGTCGTAGTCATGGTCGCGGCCGACCTCGGTGACCGGCGAGCCGAGCACGATAAATAGCTGATCTGGTTCGTCGAAGTGGGTCAGGCGCTGGCGAATGTCGGGCAGCGCGAACACCGCCTGCGGCTGCTCACGCTTGAGGGTGGCATCCAGCCGGCTCTCTATGGCCGAGCGCAGCAGCAAGGGAAACTGCGAGTGATACACGCACAGGTGAATCCGGGTGCCTGCGGCTGCACCGAGGCGAAACAGCGCCAGGGCCACGTCGAACAGCGGTTCGATATTGGCCATGCGCACCAGGCCGAAGCTGACCCGCTTGCCGCTGTGCGGATCGAGCGTGGCGTGCTCGCCATGCAGTCGCTGCGTGGCGACGAGCAGCTGTTCGGCGAAGGCCTGGCGGATTTCCTCCGGGCGCTGGCTGGCGAAACGTAGCGGCAGCAGTTGGCAATGACGGCGCGCCGCCTGTTCGCCGAGCCAGGCGTGACGGCGCTTGACGAAGTCGTGATGGGCCGTAGCGAACGCGGCGCTATCGGTGCAATCCAGCCGCGTTTGCCGTTGCTCGTCGACCCAGGCGCAGGCGATGTCCGGCAGCTCGCCGGGGCGCTCGCCGCGGTGCCGTTGGTACTCGATACGCCCGGCGCGGTAGGCCTCGAACAAGCCCTGGATCAGCGCCGGCGGCAAGGTCGCCGAGGACAGCAACACGCGACTGCCGAGCAGCCCGGCCCAGTGCACCAGGCGCGCCAGCGCCGGCAAGTCGGCGATATCGAAATCGTCCGGCTCGTCGAGCACCAGGTCGCTGCTCATCAAGCGCAGCATGGGCGCGATCTGCCGACCGCCGCGCTGGCTTTCGGTGGCCGGGGTCAGGTGGTCGATGGTGCAGACCAGCAGCGGCGCCACCAGCAAGGCACGCACCTGGGGTTCGTGGATCACTTTATTGAGCAACGGATGGGCGTCTTCGTTGCCGTCGAAACGCACATGGCCGTCTTCATCGAACAGCGCCTGGCTCGACGCCGAGCCGCTGCGCTCGGCCTCCTGCTGATAGTGCTCGAACAGCTCGCGGCTGGCCGCGCCACCGACGCGGATCGCCAGGTCGTCCTCGCCCAGGCGCAGGCGGTCGCGAAAGGCCCGCCCGGTTTGCAGGGTCAGGCTGCGCAAGCCCAGGGCGAAGGCGCAGCGCATACCGCGCTCGGGGTCGTTCAGCGCATACATGATGCGTGCGTTGGCCAGGGTCTTGCCGCAGCCGGTGGAGGCCATGTTGACGATAAAGGCACCGTGCCTGGCCGCCTGCCCGCGCATGCCGGCCGCCAGGTCGAAGGCCTTATCCTGCCAGCGGAAGCGCTCGTCGCGACTGCGCTTCTTCAAACCTTTATGCCGGGCCAGACGCGGCAGACTGCGCTCGAAATCTGCAAGGCGGTGGCAGATCAACGCGGCGTTGGCCTCGACGCCGAGCAGGTGTTCGTCGAGGCCCTGGTTGGGCTTGCCACTCTTGCGCTCGGTATTGGCCCATAGTGGGTAGTCCGCTTCGCCTTGCACCCGGCCGATGCCGGTCAGGCTGGAGTAATAGTGGTCGGCGAGCATCAGGCTCAAGCGCGACAGGTGCATCAGGTAGGGGCTGCGCAACCAATCGCATTGGCCACGCCGTGGCAGCAGGGCGAGCAAGCGGCTGGCCTGTTTGCCGGCGCGGGTGCGCCAGCGTTCGGTCGTTACCGGCAGCCCGTGGGGGAACTGCCAGTAGGATTCGATCGAGGTTTTGTCGGTGCTGGCGCAGTGTTCGTTCCAGGCGGCGTCTATATCGCTCGGCAAGGTCTTGAGCATACCGAGCTGGAAACTGCCGAGCTTGCGCCCCAGGCGGCCGTCTTCGTCGGGCATTTGCGGCAGACGGTGATGGGTGAGCACCAGCCAGGCCAGCGCCGCTGCCAGAGGTGGCAGGCGGGCGAAGGGTTTGTCGCAGTCAGGGTCGAGGCCGTCGCGTTGTAAGCGGCCCAACCAGGTGGCGTGATCGTCTTCGGAAGGATTGGCCAGACGCGCCAGCCAGGTCGGATCATCGTCATTGCCGACGAAGGCCTGGAACAAACGCAGCGACGTCCATTCGTGACGGTACAGGTTGCGCACCATGGGCGCGCTGGGCTTGAGCCGGTTCTGAAAGGCCAGACTGGCCTTGCCCAGGTCGTGCAGCAGCGCCGCCAGGGCGCTGAGCAGGCGAATTTCCTCGGCGCTGTGCCAGTCGTTCTCGTCGCGCTTGCGCAGCACATCGCGCTGGGTACTGTTGGTCGGCACCGCGCCCTGGACATTGAAGCGGCTGGCGTCGCCGACGATCCACAGCAGTTCGCTGTGGTCGCGCCCGCGAATCCAGTGGCAGGCCACGGCGGTGTTGCGCCGGGCGGTTTTCTTCAACAGTTTGCGCAGCGTATCCAGGCCGGCCTGGGTGATCGGCGTTTGCCAGGTGCGCTCGCCACGGCGCTCGGCGAATTGGTCGAGAATGCGCCGGCTTTCCACCAGCGCGCGTTTGTCGCACTGGGCGATCAGCAGGATATTCATCGGCCGGTGCCCTCGGCCACAGCCTTGAGCGTATCGATCATGAAGTCCAGGGCTTCGCCACGGGTCAGGTTTTCGATGCAAGCCTGGCGGAACTCCTGTTCCTCGTCGCCGCGCACGGCGGAGATAAATGCCTGCGGCAGGATGCTGGCGTCCTTGACCAGATCGGCGACATCGAACACCAAACCGCCGCGCCGGGTCTTGCCGTGCAGCACCGCCAAGCCATGGGGAATACCCAGCACCCAGGTGGCGGTGGCGCCCAGGCCGTAGGCCAGGTAGTTGCCGTGGTCGAGAAAGCGGTTGGCCGGATCGCTACCGCTGCCGCCCTTGGCGCGAGTGAAGTCGCCGTAACTCACGGCCCGCGAGGCCAGGGCGAACAGGCGCTTGCTCAGGCGCGCTTCCTCGGTCAGCAGAAAGGTATTGTCCGCCGCGGCATCGATGGCGATCAGCGAGGCATCGAGGGCGCGCTCCAGCTCGGCGGCATCGATGGTGAAACCCGCATCGCGCAGCGCTCGGCTTTGCCAGCTTTGCCGGATGCGCTGCAACCGCGCCTGCTGAAAGCTTTTTGCCGCCGCCAGCCGCAATTCGTCATCGAACCAGAAACGCACCCAATGTTGCAGATATTCGGTGGGCCGGTATTCGCTTTGCGGCGAGAACCAGGCGACCTCGATATCCACCTCGTTGGCGGAAAACAGCGGCGTGCCCCCGCCACCGCAGAACCCGACCAGGACCCCGGCCTTGGCCAATTCGCGCATCGCCGCCTGGGTCACCGAGGTGCCGGTACCGAGCAGGATGGTAGTGGTATTGGCGATGGGGATATTCCAGTACAGCGACTGTTTGCCGGCATCGGTGACGTACTCGACCCGGCCGCCATTGACCAGCACCCGGCAATGTTGCAGGTAATAGATATTGGCGCGCTTGGAATGCAGGATGGTCTTGAGGTCGCCGGCACTGATATCGTCCATGACGCTTACTCCTGAAAGTTGTACACAACAGTAAACGCGCCTTCGCGACTTATTGCCAATCGCACCATCCACGCCAATCGCTATGCTATCGGCTTTCCCATACCCCCTCGCAGGACCCAGGTAGCTACCCATGTACTACCAGAACATCCTCTTCGGGCTGTATATACCGCGTCTCATCAACTATCGGCCGCTCCTTGGAGCGGCTTTTTTACAAGCGGCCTACCTGCTCCGCCACCAACGCCCGTATCGCCCGCAGACAGCGCATTTCCCCGGCGAAGGTGGCGCGCAGCTCCGGTCGATCCTTCGCCAGCGCTGCATTTTCCCGTTCCGTTTCCGCCAGCAGCCTATCCGCCTCCCCGACAATGCGTCCGCGTATCCGCTCCAGTTGGGCGTTGGCCGGCGAGCGCTTGATGCCGAGCGCTTCGGCGGCGTCGAGGAGGCGCTCGCGGTCGATGCGGGCCAGGCGCGCTTCGCCGAGGATCGGCCAGGCCAGGTTGGTCGCTTCCGGCCAGCGTTGCTGGTCGAACGCGCGGGTTTCGTAGACTGCGGTGCATAGCAGGTCGTAGAAGGGCGCCAGCTGCAGGCGCCGCTCCGATACCAGAAAGCTGAGATTTTTCAGATGAGCATCGGTGTTGCCGACCAGGACGTTGAACGCCAGCCAGCCGAACAGACGAGTGCGGGCTACGGCCGTTGAGGTGCACAGAGCTGCCAGTTCAGCCAGGCGTTCGACGCTGCCGGCCTGGTATTTGAAATGGCGATCCAGGCCGAGTGCCTGGCAGGCATCGATGCTGTGCAGGCGTTGCCAGCCCTGCCCGGTTTTCTCGCGGTCGAAGCGTTCGATCAGGTAAGCCGGTTGTGGCACGTAACGCCGGGTGACCTCGGGCACGACGAGGCCGACTCGGGTCGCCAGGCGCATGACGAACCACTCGTTGACCACCGAGTGGGCGTACGCCTCCTGCGGGTGATCCGGCTTGAGGATGTGGGTGGATGGCCAGGCGCCAACCGGCTCATACAGCTCGCTTTGCTCGAACAAAACCGCCAGTTTGTGCTGGGCACCGGCCAGCGACATGCGTTTGTGCGCCTCGTGGGTCAGCGGTAGGTGCGGCATCGCCTCGATGCGCCGCGCCAGATCGGCATCCGCCAGTGGGCGCAATTCGCCGGGCGGCAACCGCTGGCCCTCTGCAAGCAGGGTGAGGGAGCCGGCCGATTCGGCGCCATAGAAAGACAGCAGGGCGAAGGCATCGCTGGCGTCCAGGCGGGCATCGCTGGCCAGCAACTGACGCTGCCCTTCTTCGGGAAGCAGGTTGTCGAAGTACCACTGCACCGGACGATGGGAGCTACCGTCGACGATGGCGTCGCGCTGGCGCGGCAGATTCGGGCAAAGGGCGAAGCCCGCCCAGTCGTCGGCGTAGCGGAAGCTCCAGACGCCATTGTCGTCGCTTAGTCGCCCGACCAGCCGATCATCGATCCACGCCAGCAACTCGCGTTTCATGCGTCGCGCTCACCTGGCAGCGATTCGACTTCATCGGGAAGGTCGACGATCAGACGCAGGCCCAGACC
>CBIHQF010000288.1:0-5793 GCA_966211665.1 uncultured Pseudomonas sp.
CGCCTGTTTTTGCCTTGTCTTGCCTGCCTCGCCTACGTTTTTCAACGGCCTGCTAAAGCATAGGATCTACGAGAGGACGCTTCACCGACCTCCGACTGGCGGCTAAATGCGCGTTTGGTGATAAGCTCGCGCACCATGAAAACGCCCAACTCCCGCCCCGTAGTGCTTTGCCTGTCCGGTCACGACCCCAGTGGTGGCGCCGGTCTGCAAGCCGATATCGAAGCCCTGCTCGCCCAGGGCTGCCATGCCGCACCGACGGTCACCGCGCTGACCGTGCAGGACACGGTCAACGTCAGCGATTTCCGTGTACTCGACCGCGACTGGGTGCTGGCCCAGGCCAACGCGGTGATCGCCGACCTGCCGGTCGCCGCGGTCAAGCTGGGCATGCTCGGCTCGGTGGAAATGGTCGAGACCGTGCTCGAGATCAGGCACAAGCTGCCGGACATTCCCCTGGTCTGCGACCCGGTGCTGCGCGCCGGCGGCGGCGGTGCCCTGGGCAAGGATGAAGTCGGTTACGCCATGCGCGAACGGCTGTTCGCCGTCTCCACCATCGCCACGCCGAACCTGCCGGAAGCGCGCATCCTCGCCGAACTGCCGGACGGCACGGCCGATCAATGCGCGGACAAGCTGCTGCCGTTCATCCCCTACCTGCTGATCACCGGCGGCCATGGCGACGAGCATGAAGTGCACAACCGCCTGTACGCGCGCGACGGTACCCGCCACACCTTCACCTGCCAGCGCTTGCCGGGCAGCTACCACGGTTCCGGCTGCACCCTGGCCAGCACCTTGGCCGGTCGTCTGGCCCTGGGCCAGGATCTGGTCGGCGCAGTGCACTTCGCCCTCGACTACACCTGGCGTACCCTGCGCGACGCCGAGCAACCCGGCCACGGCCAGTTCATCCCGCGCCGCCTGCCGCTGGATGCTTATTAAAGAAAGCAGCTGATGGAGCGCTTCTGATGAAACTGCATGGCCTGTACGCCATCACCGACAGCCAACTGCTGGCCGACGGCAAATTGCTGCCCTATGTCGAGGCGGCGCTGAAAGGCGGCGCCCGCGTACTGCAATACCGCGACAAGTCCAGCGACGACGCGCGCCGCCTGCGCCAGGCCGAGGCCTTGCGCGAGCTGTGCAACCGCTACGGCGCCGCGCTGATCATCAACGACGACGCGGAACTGGCCGCACGCCTCGGCGTCGGCCTGCACCTGGGCCAGAGCGACGGCTCGCTATCGGCCGCTCGCGCCCTGCTCGGGCGCCAGGCGATCATCGGCGGCACTTGCCACGCCCAGCTCGAACTGGCCGAGGCCGCCGCCCGCGAAGGCGCCAGCTATGTCGCTTTCGGCCGCTTTTTCGACTCGAATACCAAACCCGGCGCACCGACGGCCACGGTCGAGCTGCTCGACGCGGCTAAAGGTCGCATCAATCTGCCGATCGTTGCCATCGGCGGCGTGACCCTGGATAACGCAGCAGGACTGATCGCCCGCGGCGCCAGTATGGTCGCGGTGATCCACGGCCTGTTCGGCGCCGACTCGACCGCCGAAGTCGAGCGCCGCGCCCGCGCCTTCAGCGATCTGTTCGCCACCCACTAATTGTTTTCAGGGGCGCCCGCTCGCCCCGATGATTGAGAGGCCCCTGCCATGTCCCGTTCCGAAACCCTGTTCGCCAACGCCCAGAAGCACATCCCCGGCGGCGTCAACTCGCCGGTGCGCGCGTTCAAAAGCGTCGGCGGCACACCGTTGTTCTTCAAGCACGCCGAAGGCGCCTATGTCACCGACGAGGACGATAAGCGCTACGTGGATTACGTCGGCTCCTGGGGCCCGATGATTCTCGGCCACAGCCACCCTGACGTGCTGGACGCGGTGCGCCGCCAGCTCGAGCATGGCCTGTCCTACGGCGCGCCGACCGCCATGGAAACCGAGATGGCCGATCTGGTGTGCAGCCTGGTGCCGTCGATGGAAATGGTGCGCATGGTCAGCTCCGGTACCGAGGCGACCATGAGCGCGATCCGCCTGGCCCGCGGCTTCACCGGCCGCGACAGCATCATCAAGTTCGAAGGCTGCTACCACGGGCATTCCGACAGCCTGCTGGTGAAAGCCGGCTCCGGCCTGCTGACCCAGGGCGTGCCGAGTTCGGCCGGGGTGCCGGCGGCGTTCGCCAAACACACCCTGACCCTGCCGTTCAACGATATAGACGCGGTCGCGCGGATGCTCGATGAAGTCGGCCAGGACGTCGCCTGCATCATCGTCGAGCCGGTGGCCGGCAATATGAACTGTGTGCCACCGGCGCCGGGCTTTCTCGAAGGCCTGCGCGAGCAATGCGACAAGCACGGCGTGGTGCTGATCTTCGACGAAGTGATGACCGGCTTCCGCGTCGCCCTCGGCGGCGCCCAGGCGCACTATGGCGTAACCCCGGACCTGACCACTTTCGGCAAGATCATCGGCGGCGGCATGCCGGTCGGCTGCTTCGGCGGCAAGCGCGAAATCATGCATTGCATCGCCCCCCTCGGCCCGGTCTACCAGGCCGGCACCCTGTCCGGCAACCCGCTGGCGATGGCCGCCGGCCTGACCACGCTCAAGCTGATCGGCCGCCCCGGCTTCCACGCCGAACTGACCGATTACACCGGCCGTATGCTGCAAGGCCTGCAGGACCGCGCCGATGCCGCAGGCATCCCCTTCGTCACCACCCAGGCGGGCGGCATGTTCGGCCTGTATTTCAGCGGCGCCGACGATATCGTCACCTTCGACGATGTGATGGCCAGCGACGCCGAACGCTTCAAGCGCTTCTTCCACCTGATGCTCGACGGCGGCGTCTACCTGGCGCCGAGCGCCTTCGAGGCCGGCTTCACCTCCATCGCCCATGGCGAGGCCGAGTTGAAAATCACCCTGGACGCCGCCGAGCGCGCCTTCGCCGAGCTGAAAAACGCCTGATGCAATACGCCACCCTGCTTTGCTCCGGCGTGCTGGCCCTGGCGTGCCTGGCCGCCGCCGTCGCCATCGGCAAGGCCCGTAAAGGTTACGGGGAAGGCGATCAACCCGCGTTGTTCTGCGCCTTGCTCGGCTTCGGGCTGACTGCCGCCGCGGCCGCCAGCGCCGCCATGCGCTACGGCGTCGACCCCGGCTGGCAGGCCGCGCACCTGTGGTTGAGCCAGGCCGCCAGCTTTCTCGCCCTGCCTTTGCTCGGCGCCGCGGCGCTGGCATTGGGCCGCGGCTGGACCTGGAGCCGGCCGAACTGGGGGCGTATCGTGTTGGGGCTGTGCGCGTTCTTCGAACTGTTCCGGCAGATGAATGTACTCGACGACTACCGCTTGGTGCTGCACCTGGCGGCGCTGTTGCTGGTGTTGTACGCCGGCGCCGTGCAATGGCCGCGTCGCGCACCGCTGGCGGCCGCTGTCGCCGTCGTGGCGCTTCTGGCCGCGGGTCTGGCGGTCGGCGACGAGGGCTTTATCGGCCCGCTGCGGCGCATCGACCTGTTTCATCTGTTGTTGACCCCGGCTTATCCGCTGCTCGCCTGGCTGTTGCTGGCGTTGCCGGGCGGCGATGCGACAGAAAACCGGGTAAAGGCTTTGTAAAAGGCAGTGCTTATTTCATAATGCGCGGGCCGACGCCTTTCGTCGGCCGGATACACCATCCGTCCCGCACCTCGAGGCACGTGGAGTTTCATGATTCGCACCGGCCGCACCCTGGCCCTGGGCTGCCTGCTGCTTGTTCCGCTGTTCGCCCTGGCGGGCGGCAATACCCTGCTGATCCCCGCACCCGGCAGTTGTTCGCTGAACACCGCGCCCGACGATCTGCCCGATGCGCTCGCCGCCTGCCAACAGGCCGCGCAAGGCGGCGACCTGCAAGCCCAGTACGAACTCGGTGAATTCTTTTACGACGGCAAGCGCGCCCCGCGCGATCTCGAGCAAGCCCTGTTCTGGTTCGAACGCGCCTCGCTGCAAGGCCATGCCCAGGCGCAATTCCGCCTGGGCATGATGTTCTTCCAGGGCGAAGGCGTACCGGCGAATAACGTGCAGGCGTATATCGTGCTGAAGATGGCAGCGGTCAACGGCTCGGACGAGGCCATGGACAGCGCCGACCTGGTTTCGGCGCAAATGCCGCGCGACGAGTTGGAAGTCGCCACCCAGGTGCTCGGGCAAATCTTCCGCAACTACCTGATGGAACTGCAGGCCGCCGACGGCTTGTCGCCTTTCGCGCCATAGGCGCAGCGGCAAGCCATAAGCTGCAAGTAAAAACGGGCCTGCATTTATACGAAGGGTGTGTTCGCTTATGGCTTGTAGCTTGTAGCTAACTACTTATCCGGCATCGGCATGGGGAACGGCATGATATTGCCGCCGCCCTTGGCCTCGCTGATTTTCGGCGTACCGAGGCGCTCCACCTCGTCTATGCGGATGATCGCGTGCATCGGAATAAAGCTGCGCACCACGCCGTCGAACTGGGCCTTGAGCTTTTCTTCGCTGGGATCGACCACTACTTGGGTGCGCTCGCCGAAAACGAACTCTTCGACTTCCAGAAAGCCCCACAGATCGCTTTGAAAGATCTGCTTGGCGTACATCTCGTACACCTGACCCTGGTTGAGGAAAATCACCTTATAGATAGGCTCGCGTTTGCTCATGGCTATGCAGTCAGGACCGATGGGTTGATCGAAAGGGCGCGGATAATAGCATAGCTGCCGACGGCATTTGCCCCGCCCGGCTGCACCGAACTTTTTCGCCCGAGCCCCCGGCGCCAGCGCCTTTTCGGCTGTTGCGCCCACCGTCCGGCCCGCGGCGCTTTTCTCGACCCTGGTCGCCGCCTATAATGCGCGGTTCTTCGAATCCCCCTTGTTGAGCACGCATGACCAAGAAGCTCTATATCGAAACCCACGGCTGCCAGATGAACGAGTACGACAGCTCGCGCATGGTCGACCTGCTGGGCGAACATCAAGCCCTGGAAGTCACCCCGCGGGCGGAAGACGCCGATATCATCCTGCTCAACACCTGCTCGATCCGCGAGAGGGCCCAGGACAAGGTGTTCTCCCAGCTCGGCCGTTGGCGCGAACTGAAGCTGAGCAACCCGCAGTTGGTGATCGGCGTCGGCGGCTGCGTGGCCAGCCAGGAAGGCGCGGCAATCCGCGACCGCGCGCCCTACGTCGACGTGGTGTTCGGCCCGCAGACTCTGCACCGCCTGCCGGAAATGATCGACGCCGCGCGCACCACCAAGCTGCCGCAGGTGGATATTTCCTTCCCCGAAATCGAAAAGTTCGACCGCCTGCCCGAGCCGCGGGTCGATGGCCCCAGCGCCTTCGTTTCTGTGATGGAAGGCTGCAGCAAGTACTGCACCTTCTGCGTGGTGCCCTACACCCGCGGCGAGGAAGTCAGCCGGCCGCTGGAAGACGTGCTGGCCGAAGTGCTGCACCTGGCCGAGAACGGCGTGCGCGAAGTCACCCTGCTCGGGCAGAACGTCAACGGTTATCGCGGCGACACGCGCGACGGTCAGACCGCCGATTTCGCCGAGCTGCTGTATGCCGTGGCGGCGATCGACGGCATCGACCGCATCCGCTACACCACCAGCCATCCGCTGGAATTCTCCGACGCGCTGATCCAGGCCCACGCGGAGATTCCCGAACTGGTGAAATACCTGCACTTGCCGGTGCAATCGGGCTCCGACCGCATCCTCGCGGCGATGAAGCGCAACCATACGGCACTGGAATACAAGTCGCGGATCCGCAAGCTGAAAGCGGCGGTGCCGGACATTCTGATCAGTTCGGACTTCATCGTCGGCTTCCCCGGCGAAACCGAGAAGGACTTCGAACAGACCA
>CBIHQF010000289.1:0-5788 GCA_966211665.1 uncultured Pseudomonas sp.
CATGGCGAAAATGAACGAGGCGATGAAGCCGATGGCGAATACCGGCAGATCCGCGGGTTCGAACATCTCCCGGTATTTGTAAGCGGAATACACCGCCGCCCCGACCATCGTCGGCATCGCCAGAAAGAACGAGAACTCGGTTGCGGCTTTACGCGACAAGCCGAAGAGCAAGCCGCCGATGATGGTCGCGCCGGATCGCGAGGTACCCGGAATCATCGCCAGGCACTGGGCAAAGCCGATCTTCAAGGCATCGCTCCAGCGCATCTCATCCACGGTCTCGGCGTGAACGCTATGCGTACGTCGCTCGGCCCACAACATGACCATCCCACCGACCACCAAGGCGGCTGCCACGGTAATCGGGTTGAACAGATAGCGGTGGATGGCATCGGCAAAAATCACTCCGAGAACAACAGCCGGCATAAAAGCGATCAGCAGATTGCCGCTGAAGCGCTGTGCCTGCCGCTCTCTGGGAAGGCTGAACAGGGTATGCAAAATCTTCTGCCGGTATTCCCAGATGACCGCCAGGATGGCGCCCAACTGAATAATGATATTGAAGGCCATAGCCCGCTCGCCGCCAAAACCGATGAGATCGGCGACGATGATTTGGTGGCCCGTGCTCGAAATCGGTAAAAACTCGGTAATGCCCTCTACAACGCCCAGTATCAGAGCCTGCATGGCCGTCCAAAAATCCATCAATGCTCCTATAACGTCCAGCGCCAAGCGCGTGAGCTACTACTCTATGGAAAAGAGAAATATTGCTGATCGACGGGCTCGAAATGGCCCAGGGGTTCCAGACAAGTGGAAGCAGACCAACCTCAAGGATTGCCGCCCAGATGCCGAAATACTCTCAAGGCTTATCGTTATTGCATACCTAACAAGGTCTTGCACAACCGCAAGCGCTAATCGCCGCAAAGCTTATCCGCATTGGTGAGCGACTGGAACCGCAGAAATATCTTCACTCAATGCCAGCCCTGTATATCGCTAATAAAAATGGGGTACCAATTGATGAACAGCCTACGTAACTTCGCCATCAGCCGCCGTCTGTTGCTGATACTCGGCGTCGCCGTGCTGATGCTAGCAAGCCTTGGCACAGTATTGTTGCTGCAGATTCATGAAGATTTATTTGCCGCGAAAGGCGAAAAAACCCGGCATGTCGTGCAAAGCGCGGCCGGTATTCTCAAGCACTACCACAGCCTGGAGACGGCCGGCACGCTCAGCCGCGAGGAAGCTCAGGCGCAGGCAAAGGAAGTGGTCCGTGGCCTGCGCTATGACGACAAGGAGTATTTCTGGATCAATGACCAGACGCCAGTGATGATCATGCATCCGATCAATGCAAAACTCGAAGGCCAGAACCTCTCGGGTTTTAAAGATCCGGATGGCAAAGCGCTCTTTAACGAAATGGTGCGGATCAGCAAGGATAAGGGAGCCGGCCAGGTCGATTACCGCTGGCCCAAACCAGGTGCCAGCGAGCCGGTGCCGAAGGTTTCCTACATAGAACTGTTTCAACCCTGGGGTTGGATAATCGGTTCCGGCGTCTATATCGACGACGTTCAGGAGGAATTCCAATCGCAAGCGTTGCGCGCCCTCGCTATTGGCTTTGTCATCACCCTGCTGATGGGAGCGCTGGTTACGTTGATCGCCCGCAGCATCACTATTCCCCTGCAAGCGTCGGTCGACGCCATGGCCAATATCGCCAGCGGCGATGGCGATCTGACCTGCCGCCTGGACACCTTCGGCAGCGATGAGCTCGCCAGCTTGGCCAAACACTTCAATGCATTTACCGAAAAACTGCGCCAGGTCATTCAGCAATCGCTCGAATCCGCCGGCACCCTGGATCAGGCGGCACGATCACTGGGCTCGCTTGCAGGTGAAGCCCAGCAATACAGCCAGCAGCAATCCCAACAAATGGAAATGGTGGCCACAGCGATCAACGAAGTCACCTACGGCGTGCAAGATGTGGCAAAAAACGCCGAACATGCCTCCGCCGAAGTCCATACCGCCGAAGCGCAGGCCGTTCAGGGCCAGCGCAATATCGACACCAGCCTGCGACAAATCAGCCAGCTGTCCGGCACCATCGAACAAGCGGTCGAGGTGATCAAGACCCTGGCACAGGAAAGTACGCAGATCGGTAGTGTCCTGGAGGTCATCCGCTCGATTGCCGAACAAACCAACTTGCTCGCCCTGAATGCGGCCATCGAAGCGGCACGCGCAGGCGAACAGGGTCGCGGTTTCGCCGTAGTGGCCGACGAAGTGCGTCTGTTAGCCCAACGAACGCAGCAATCGACCGCGGAGATCCAAGGTATGATCGAGCGCCTGCAGGTCCACTCCGAAGCAGCAGTCAAAGTCATCAACGAGAGCAGTAACGCTTCGCAGCTGACTGTCGAACAAGCCAGCCAGGCGGGGGAAAGCCTGACCCAGATCGCTCAATCGCTGCGCAACTTAACGGGCTTGAATGCTTCAATTGCAAGTGCCACCCTACAGCAGACCCACGTAGTCGAAGACATCAACCAGAATGTTACTCAGGCGGCCGGCCTGGCCCATAACAATGCCTTGGCCGCAGAGCAATCCAGCGCCGCCGGCCAGCGATTGGGACAACTGGCGGATCAGCTCAACCGGTTATTAGGCCAGTTTCGTGTCTAAGGAAAAGCATGAGCACCATGGAACACCAAGAAGTCGATCTCACTAAACCGCAAAACCAGGATCTGATTTGGGATATGGACAACATAGCCCGACGCGAACTGGCAGAGCGGTTTATCAAACTGTTCGAGAATCGCTTGTGCGTCTATTCGGAATCCGTCCGCCAGCTGTATACCAACTACAACCTGCACTTCCCCAGCGATATGGGCCGCAAGATGGTAGTGCTACCCAATCCTTATGCGTTCCACGACACCCTGCATGGCATCGATATGCAGGCCATACGCAAAACCGGGCTTTGCGTGCTCCCCGGCGCCGTTCTGGGCAAGCCCGGCCTACTGCTGACCACACAGCTCAAGAGCGGTGGCCCGGGCCCGAAAACCATGCCGTTCAAAGCGGCGCTGGCGCAAATTATCAGCAGCCAGAAAAAAGCCGGCGATGTTTTCCTGCCGATCATGATGAAAGGCGACTTGCGCGAGTTCGATCAACAGATGCCCTACATCCATCTTCATCGCTTACAGGTGAACAGCCTCACCCGCCTATCCAGCTTCGAACGCGACGATATCCAACAGAGCATCACCCACAAGCTACTGATGCTGTATCGCCAAGCCGATAGCCTGAACTGCTAGCGGGTCTGCGCGGTCATGACGCTGGCCCAAGCCAACAGCATGCACAAAACCACTACCGACGTTAGCGGCGTGCGCAGGTTCGAGTACCAAAGCGGCGCCAATCCCAGATGCACCGCTCGCAAATCGGCGAGATACAGCCCGACAAAAGCAAATAGAAGAATGGGCAATGCCAAACCGATCGGCATACCTCCGGCAATCGCCAGCCAACCGAGCAAAGGCGCAATGACCGATAACGCGAGCTGTATCTGAGCGCGCTCATCCCTCTCTTCGGCACGCATCGCCAGCCCCCAATGGATGGCTCCCATAAAAGCCAAAATCACCGCGGCATAATCCAGCAGCGCAGAAAGCACGAATTCCCGCCACCCCAGCGGAATGACCCATATTCCCAAAGCGCCACCAACAAAAGGCGTCAGTCCCGCATACCCCAGCAGAATGGCTAGCCGTGGCGGCTTTTCAGCGTCGAACGGGTGCATTTTTCACTCCTTAGTTCCAGTGGATGTCCATTTTTTCATCTATACCTATCTGGAATGATGCGCAACGATTACAACGATAAGCTTGCTTTCAGCATACAAATGCAAATGGCATCTTGCCATTACATGATCTGCTTGGCATAAATACATACAAATAAAAACGCCACAGGGAAGTACCTGATGCATACGCTACGCCGCGCCTTTTATGGGCTTCTGCTATTAGTGGTTATCGGATTAGGTATTGGCTTGTACTTTGTGGCCTATCCAAATCTCCCCGCTTACCAACAACCGGAAAAGCTCCATTATCTCGATCAATGGAGCAAAGAAGACCGTGAGACCTTCTACTACACCCCCCAAGGCACTCAAGTTAAAGGCCTGCGCTATACCTGGTTCGGCGCACTGGAAATGCCGCTTGGCTCGAGTAAATTCGCCGCCCCGACTTACCTAGCGCGCTTCGGCTTTCTAGTCGACCCGCAACAACAAGCAACTGCGCTCAATCCGGCGAATCTACCCGTTGGTTTTACTCGACACGAGGATAGCGAGACGGGGCTCGACTACCTAGATATAAGTTGCGCGGCGTGTCACACCGGACAGTTGCGCTATAAAGGCCAAACGATACGTATCGATGGGGGAGCAGCTCTGCACTCCCTCGCCTCGACCGTACCTACCGTGAAAGGCGGCAGTTTTGGCCAGGCACTTGGCATGAGCATGGCGTTCACCTATTACAACCCGCTCAAATTCAGGCGTTTCGCTAAAGAAGTGCTAGGCGAGCAGTATGAGGATGGCCGTGCGCAATTACGCAAAGACTTCAAAGCGGTGCTTGATCGCCTGCTTGGTACCGCATTCAACGATTGGCACCGCGGCCTATATCCGACCGAGGAAGGGCCTGGACGCACCGATGCTTTCGGGCGTATTGCCAATACCGTGTTCGGTGACGTTATTGACGCGAAAAACTACCGCATCGCCAACGCTCCCGTAAGCTACCCCCATGTCTGGGATATCTGGAAATTCGATTGGGTGCAATGGAATGGATCCGCCATGCAGCCGATGGCGCGCAATATCGGCGAAGCCCTTGGCGTAGGCGCTCCTCTGCAGTTATTGCAAGCCGATGGAAGCCCTGTCGCCGAAGCCGAGCGCTATGCCTCCGGTGTTCGTATCCGCGACCTGTATACCCTCGAAGAAACCCTCAAACGACTGAAACCGCCGAGCTGGCCCGAGGCCGTGCTGGGCCAGATAGACCTTGAATTGGCCAGCCAAGGTCGCGCCCTGTTCAACGAAAACTGCGCATACTGCCATGCCCCTGACCCCAAGGCACCCGATAAGCGCTTTGCCCCCACGCGCGATCCCGAATGGCGCATGCGCATCGTGCCGACCAGCATTATCGGCACCGACTCCACAACCGCCGATAATATCGCCGACCACCGCTTCGACATCAGCAAACTGGGCTGGACTAAAGCCGAGCTGAGTAGATTGGATGTTCGCCTCTACGGGGCGACGCCAAACGATTTGGACTTGCAGAATATTTCCAGTGCCAAGGGACTTGCCTATATCACCGCCTATGTAGAGGACCGCGCCTACCAGGACGCCGGCATCCCACCTCATGAGCGCACGCACATGAATGGCTTCGACCTTCCGATAGGTGTTCAGGAGAAGCGCGGCTACAAAGCCCGTCCATTGGACGGCATCTGGGCTACCCCGCCCTTCTTGCACAACGGCTCGGTACCCACGTTATTCCAACTACTTTCGCCGGTGTCGGAGCGCCAGAGCCAATTCTGGGTTGGTAACTTTGAGTTCAACCCGAAGCAGGTCGGTTTCGAAAGTGCAGAATTTCCCGGTGGTTTTCTCTTCGATACCTCGATCACCGGAAATAGTAATCGCGGCCATGAATTCCGTGCGGGCTGCCGTCAGGGTGGAGTAATCGGACGAGCGCTACAGCCCCACGAACGCTGGGCGCTGGTCGAATACCTGAAAGTACTGGGCGATGCCAAGTTTGAAGCGCAATTGAAACCCATTGAAGCCAAGCCTTGGAGCCCAGGCCCCGCATGCGATTAGCGG